>JBIKXN010000273.1:0-5413 GCA_044355765.1 Alphaproteobacteria bacterium | reverse complement strand
ATCGCACCGTCGTCCGGATCTAGTATTCAAAGAATCTATCGATACGCATTCGAAATCGCAATTAGACATGATGCATGGCTGTTCCTAGCGTTCCGTCCGGGCATCGGCCGCGGCGATCCCCGCGCGCGGCCGCGGCACCCGAGGAGCGCGCCCGTCATGCCGCAAGCGTCCCGTCCACAGGATCGGGGTACCGCGAAGGGTCGCCTCAAGATCGCGGCCGATATCGGCGGCACCTTCACCGACATCGCGATGTTCCTTCCCGGCGGCCATCTGGCGACGCGCAAGCTGCCCTCGACGCCCGACGACTACGGCCGCGGCGTCGTACAGGGGATACTGGAACTGGCCGCCGCGCATGATCTGCCGCCTGAGGCCATCGGCGAGATCCTCCACGGCTGCACGGTCGCGACCAATGCGATCCTCGAACACAAGGGTGCGCGCACGGCGCTGCTGACGACGCGCGGGTTCCGCGACGTACTGGAATTGCGGCGCATCCGGGTGCCGCGCCTCTACGACGCGCGCTACGTCAAGCCGCCGCCGCTTGCGCCCCGCGACCTGCGCTTCGAGATCGGCGAACGCGTCGCGGCCGACGGCAGCGTGGTCGAGCCGCTGGACGAGCGCGACGTCGAGGCCGCGATAGCGGCGCTGCGCGGCGCGGCCGTCGAGGCGGTCGCGGTCTGCTTCCTCCATTCCTACGCCAATCCGGCCCACGAGCGGCGCGTCGGAGACATGCTGCGCGCGGCCCTGCCGGGGCTGTTCGTGACGCTTTCGGTCGACGTGCTGCCCGAGATCCGGGAATACGAGCGCACGAGCACGACGGTGATCAACGCCTATGTCGGGCCGCCGGTCGCCGGCTACATGCGGCGGCTGCGCGACGGGCTGCTTCGCGCCGGGCTCGACGGACAGTTGCTGGTCATGCAGTCGAGCGGCGGAATCATGGACGCCGCGCAGGCGATGGAGATGCCCGCGCGCATCGTCGAATGCGGGCCGGCGGCCGGTGTCATCGGCGTCGCGCATCTGGCGCTGCGCTGCGGCTATCCGAACGCGATCAGCTTCGACATGGGCGGCACCACCGCGAAGGCCTCGCTCATCGAGGACGGGCGGATCACGCGCACCGACGAATACGAGGTCGGCAGCGGGATCTCGCTGTCCAGCCGGCTGATGAAGGGCGGCGGCTACGCGCTCAAGCTGCCGGTCATCGACATCTCCGAGGTCGGCGCGGGCGGCGGCAGCATCGTGCGGCTCGACCGCGCGAACATGGTCAAGGTCGGCCCCGACAGCGCGGGCGCAGTGCCGGGACCGGCCTGCTACGGCCAGGGCGGCACCGCGCCGACGGTCACCGATGCCAATGTCGTGCTCGGTTTCCTCAATCCGGCAGCGCTCGCAGACGGCGCGGTCCGCATCGACGCGGCCCGCGCGCGACAGGCGCTCGAGGCACGGATCGCGGTCCCTCTCGGCATCGAACTCGCCGAGGCGGCCTGGGCGGTGCATGTCGTCGCGACCGCCAACATGGTGCGCGCGGTCAAGGCCGTGTCCACCTATCGCGGTCGCAACCCCGCCGATTTCGTGCTCTTCGCCTTCGGCGGCAATGGCGGCGTCTTCGCCGCGGAACTGATGCGTCACCTGCAGATCCGCCGCGCGCTGGTGCCGCGCGCGGCCGGCGTTTTCAGCGCGGTCGGTCTCTGCGTCGGCGACGTCCAGTTCGCGCAGTCGCGCGCGTTTCCGCGTCGTCTGGACGCGCTCGACCCGGCCGAGCTCGAGGCCGCCTTCGACGCGCTCTCGGCGCAGGTCGTCGCACGGATCGAAGCCGGCCGCGAAGGCGTCTCCATGCGACGCAGCGCCGCGATGCGCTATGTCGGACAGGCCTTCGAACTGCCGGTCGCGGTCCCGGACGCGCAGGTTGACGGCGCCGCGCTGGCCGCGCTCGCGCGACGGTTCGAGGACGAACATGGGCGGACCTACGGGCTGCGGCTCGATTTCGGCGTCGAGATCGTCGCCCTCGAAGTGTCGGCGACGCTCGCCGGCGTCCCGGGGACGGACGGCGCGACACCAGCGGCGATGCCGGCGGGCGACGGCCGCGGCGGCCGGCGCGACGCCTATTTCGGGCCGCGTCACGGGCATGTCGCCACGCCGGTGATCCGCCGCGCCGCGCTCGATGCGACGCCGCGGAAGGGACCGCTGATCGTCGAGGACTACGAGGGGACCACGGTCGTGCCGCCCGACGCGTCGGCCTCGCTCGACGCCCACGCCAACATCGTCATCGAACTCGCGGAGCCGGCGCCATGACCATTCGCATATCGCCGTTCGAACTCGAGGTCGCGAAGAGCGCCTTCGAGACCATCGCCGACGAACTGGCGATCATCATCATGCGCACCTCCTGCTCGAGCATCGTGCGCGACGCCATCGACTATTCGACCGCGCTGTGCGACGCCGACGGCCATACGCTCGCCCAGGGAGCCACCACGCCGCTGCATCTCGGCAGCTTCCACGGCGCGATGCGCAACCTCGTGGCGACGCAGGCCGGGCGCGTCGCGGCCGGCGACATCTTCATCTTCAACGATCCCTATCTGGCGGCGGGCCAGCACCTGCCGGACATCTACATCGTCCGGCCGATCTTCATCGGCGGACGGATAGAGGGCTGGGCGACGACGGTCGCGCACCAGAACGACATCGGCGGCATCGTTCCGGGCAGCAACTCCATCGGCTCGACCGAGATCTTCCAGGAAGGGCTTCGCCTGCCGCTGCTCAAGCTCGTCGACGCCGGCCGCGAGAACACCGCGATCTGGGACATCCTCGCCGCCAATGTGCGGGTGCCCGACAAGGTGATCGGCGACGTCAAGGCGCAGGTCGCCGCCTGCCTCGTCGGCGAGCGCGAGTTCGCGAAGCTCTTCGCGCGCTGGGAGCCCGCGCGGTTCCGGGCGGCCTGCGCCGAGATCCACGACTACGCGGAGCGGCTCACCCGGGCCGAGATCGGCGACATTCCCGACGGCACCTATCGTTTCGAGAACCATATCGACGGGCTGGGGGACGCGCCGGAGCCGATCCCCTTCCGCGTCGCGCTGACGGTACGCGGCGACGAGGCGGTCGTCGACTGGACCGGAACCTCGCCGGAAGTGCGCGCTGGCATCAACGCGCCGCTGCCGTTCACCCAGGCGGCGTCGTACGCAGCGATCCGCTCGGTGCTGTCTGCGGACATCCCGAACGCCCAGGGCTTCACCCGTCCGATCCACGTCGTCGCGCCGACGGGCACGATCGTCAACCCGCGCCCGCCCGCCGCCTGCGGGGCGCGCGGCATCACCGGCTTCCGGATGATGGATTGTCTGATGGGCGCGCTCGCGCAGGCCCTGCCGGACCGCGTTCCGGCAGACGGCAGCGGCGGCTCGACGCTGCCGACGATCGGCGGGCGCCAGGACGGCAAGCCCTTCATATTCGTCGAGACGATCATGGGCGCCTGGGGCGGCGGCCCGGCGCAGGACGGACAGGACGGGGTCGCGCATCTCGGCGCCAACCAGTCGAATGTCCCGGTCGAGACGATCGAGGCGGAATATCCGCTGCGGGTGGAACGCTATGGCTTCGTGCCCGACAGCGGCGGGCCCGGTCGGCAGCGCGGCGGGCTCGCGATCGAGCGGAGTTTCCGCCTGCTCGCGGACGAGGCGACGCTGACCGTGCGCTCCGACAAACGGCGCTTCCCGCCCTTCGGCCTGGCGGGCGGAATGCCGGGCAGCGGGTCGCTCAACGTCCTGAACCCGGACACCGACGGGGCACGCATCCTGCCGACGCTGATCACCGAGCCGGTCCCCCTCAAGCGCGGCGATGTATTCCGCCACGTGCTCGCCAGCGGCGGCGGCTGGGGCGACCCGCGCACCCGCGATCCCGCCCTCGTCATCGAAGACGTGCGGCTGGGGCGCATCACGCCGGACGGCGCGCGACGCGACTATGCCGTCGCCATCGTGGCGACGCCGAGCGGTCCCGCGATCGATCCCGAGGCGACCGCCGCCTTGCGCGAGCGCGCGGTGCCGTCATGAACGGACGGATCCTGATCCGCGGCGGCGAGGTCCATGACGGATCGGGGCGCGCGGCCCAGCGGGCCGATGTGCTGGTCGAGGGCGACCGCATCGCCGCCATCGGCGCGTTCGCACCCTCGCCGGATACCGAGATCCTCGACGCCGAAGGTCTTGTGGTGGCACCCGGGTTCATCGACGTCCATAGCCATTCCGACTACACGCTGCTGGTCGACCCGCGCGCGGTCAGCGCGATCCACCAGGGGGTGACGCTCGAGATCGTCGGCAATTGCGGCCATGGCTGCGCGCCGCGCGCCGATGCGGCCCTGGCGCCGCTCGCGATCTACGGACCGGCGGCCATGCACGGCATGCCGCCCGGAAGCATGGCCGGCTATCTCGCACGGCTCGAGGCCGCACGTCCCGCCGTCAACGTCGCGACGCTGGCGGCCAACGGCCAGATGCGCCTGTCGGCGGTCGGACTTGCCGGACGTCCGGCATCGCCCGGCGAGCGCGCGTCGATGTCGGCCATGCTGCGGACCGCGCTCGAAGAGGGCGCGTGCGGGCTGTCCACCGGTCTCGAGTACGCGCAGGAGCTGGGGGCGTCCGAGGACGAGGTGACCGAGCTCGCGGCGATCGCCGGCCGGGCCGGCGGTATCTACGCGACACATGTCCGCAACCGCGACGAGGCGGCGTTGCCGGCGATCGAAGAGGCGATCCGCACCGCGGAACGCGCGCAGGTGCCGCTGCAGATCTCGCATCTAACGCCGCGCAGCGGAATGGACACGATCGATCGCTGCATCGATGCGTCACTGGCGGCACGGCGCCGCGGCAATCCGGTCCATTTCGACATGCACACGCGGCTCTTCGGCTTCACCCATCTCAAGAACATCGCCCCGGCGGCGCTGCTCGAAGGAAGCCCCGCGCAGATCCGCGCCCGGCTCGCCGAGCCGGCGACCCGCCGGCAGCTGCGCGCTCATCGCAACATCGTCACCCGCGTCGGCTTCGATCGTGTCGTGCTGGCCAGTTCCGCCACGCGGCCGCAACTCGTCGGGCTGACCTTCGTCGAGATCGGCGCGCGGCTCGGGACAGATCCGCACGAGGCGGCGATCGATATCCTGGCCGCGGACGCCGACGATCTGCTTTTCCCGATGGTAATCCTCAGGACCTACACCGAGGAGCAGCTGCGGCGGACCTATCTCGCCGAGGACTGCCTGATCGGATCCGATGCGACCGCGCTCGCGCCGGACGGACCGCTCGCGGGGGAGATCTTCCACGGCGCTTATACCTGGGCCGCATGGTTCTGGCGGCGGATGGTGCGCGAGACGCGCAGCTTCACGCGCGCCGAGGCGATACGGCGGCTGTCAGGTCTGCCGGCGGATGTCTTCGCCCTGCCCGAGCGCGGGCGCATCGCGCCG
>JBIKXN010000272.1:0-5419 GCA_044355765.1 Alphaproteobacteria bacterium | reverse complement strand
AGATCGGGCAGACCGGGATTGCCCATGCCGCGCGCGCTGCGCAGCGGATAGATGAGGAAGACCAGGACGACCGCGAAGAGCAGGTGCCCGGCCCGATAGATGATCGCGCTCGGCGGGCCGGTCCAGACCCAGGGAAAGCTCGACCGCGGATCGTAGCCGGTGGCCTGCGCGAAATGCTCGACCGCCGGCCCGCCACCGATGATCCAGAGATGGTAGAGCGACATCGCCACGCCGATGCCGCTCACCACCCACATCGTCCAGCGTCGGTAGGCGCCGGTCTGTCCCGGATCGACCTCGCTCACGCGGCTGGCCCCCCGACGCCTGCGTCCAGGTTCAGGAGCCGACCTTCACGCCCTGTTCGGCGTAGAAGCGCGCGGCGCCGGGATGGAACTTCACGCCGATATCGACCGCCATCTCCTTGGGGCCCACGCCTTCCATCGCCTTGTTGACGAGGACGAGGTCGCGGAAATTGTCGTGGATCGCCTTCATCATCGCGTGGACGCGCGCGTCCGGCAGCTTGCACGAGACGACCAGATGCGCGGCGTAGCCGATCTTCGTCACCGGCGCGGTCTGCTTGGGATAGGTGTTGGCGGGCAGATCGATGCCGTAATAGCCGGCGTTGAGCTTGCGCATGCCCTCGAGCGAATCGCGCAGATCGAGCAGACGGATGTCGCGCGACGACGCGAGGTCCATGACCGACGACGCCGGGATGGTGGTGCCCAGCGTGAAGATCTGCGCCTGCCCGTCCTTCAGCATCGAGGCGGCATCGGTGTAGGACGGCAGGAAGCTGGTGCGCATGTCCTCATATTTCAGTCCGTGGACCTCGAGGATCTGGCGCGAGATCATCTCGGCGGTGTTGCCGCGCGTCTGCACCGCCAGGCCCTTGCCCCGGAAATCGCGGACCGAGTTGATCCCCGAATCGGCGTTGACCACGATCTGGAAATACTGCGGGTAGAGCGTCGCCAGCTGGCAGACATTGGTCGTCTTGCGCGGGAACGGCGCCGCGCCGTTGATGCCGTCGACGGTGGAGATCGAGTTGCCGAAACCGATCTCGGCCTTGTCCTCGTCGATCGCGCGGACATTGGCGATGCCGGCGCCGGGCAGCGTCTGGATCGTGACGCCGGGGATCGCCTTCTCCCAGATGTTCTTCAGCGCGCCGCCAAGCGGCACCCAGACGCCGCCCTGGGGGCCCGTCATCAGGCGCAGCGTGTCCTGCGCGGATGCCGGCGCGGACGCGGCGGCAAAGGCGAGAGCCGCCACTCCGGCGGCGAAAAACGTCGTCTTGGTCATGCATGGCCTCCCTCAGGATTTACCGGCGAGAATAGCCCGGCCGCGCTCACCTGTCGCGCGACGCGGCACGGGTCCGGCCGGCGGCGGCGTCACCGCCCAGCCGCAAGCCGGATGAACACCGTGTGGTTGGCGTCGAGGATCAGGCCGGCAGAGTTGCCGGCCTCGGTGATGGCACGGACCATGAGGCGGAAAACCATGTTTTGCCGCCCCGCCCGTCAATGGATCTCCGGCTCGGGAATGGGCGCGTCGCCCTCGAGGAAGTCGAAGTCGCAGCCCTGATCGGCCTGGGTCACGTGCTTCGCGAACATCTGGCCGTAGCCGCGGGGATAGATCATCTCCTTCGGCTTCCACGCCGCGCGCCGCCGCGCGAGTTCGTCCTCCGCAACCTTCAGCGTCAGCGTGCGGTTGGGCACGTCGAGGGCGATGATGTCGCCGGTGCGCACCAGCGCCAGCGGGCCGCCGATCGCCGATTCGGGCGCGACGTGCAGGATGCATGCGCCATAGCTGGTGCCGGACATGCGTCCGTCGGAGATGCGCACCATGTCGCGCACGCCCTGCTCCAGCAGTTTCTTCGGGATCGGCAGCATGCCCCATTCCGGGAAGCCCGGCCCGCCGAGCGGGCCGGCGCTCTTGAGCACGAGCACCGAGTCCTTCGTCACCGGCAGGTCGGGATCGTCGAGCTTCGCGGCCATCTCGTTGTAGTCCTCGAAGACCATCGCCGGGCCCTCGTGGACCAGCAGGTCCTTCTGGGCCGCCGCATGCTTGATGACCGCGCCGTTCGGGCAGAGATTGCCGCGCAGCACGGCGAGCCCGCCTTCCGGCGCCAGCGGCGCCGCGCGCGGCAGGATGACCTCGTCGTTGTGGACCTTTGCGCCGTCCAGTTCTTCGCCCAGCGTCCGTCCGCTGACCGTGACGCAGTCCAGATGCAACAGGTCCGCGAGCCGCGCCATGAGCGCCGGCAGGCCGCCGGCATAGAAGAAATCCTCCATCAGGTACTTGCCCGACGGACGGATATTGGCCAGCAGCGGCATGCGCCGCGAGATGCGGTCGAACTGGTCGAGATCGAGCTTCACGCCGACGCGGCCGGCCATCGCGATCAGATGGACGATGGCGTTGGTGGATCCGGCCAGCGCCATGGTGACGGCGACCGCGTTCTCGATCGCCTTCGCGGTCATGATGTCGGTGGGCTTCAGATCCTCCCACACCATCTCGACGATGCGCCGGCCCGAGGCGGTGGCCATGCGCGGATGCGCGGAATCGGCGGCGGGGATCGCCGACGCGCCGGTCAGCGACATGCCCAGCGCCTCGGCCGCCGACATCATCGTCGCCGCCGTGCCCATGGTCATGCAGGTGCCGAAGGACCGCGCGATGCCGTCCTCCATCTCGCCCCAGGCGCGCTCGTCGATGTTGCCGACCTTCTTCTCGGCCCAGTATTTCCAGACGTCCGAACCCGAACCCAGCGTCTTGCCCTGCCAATGGCCGCGCAGCATCGGACCGGCGGGAACGTAGATCGTCGGGATGTCCATCGACGACGCGCCCATGAGCATCGCCGGCGTGGTCTTGTCGCAGCCGCCGAGCAGCACGCAGCCGTCGATCGGATTGGCGCGCAGCAGCTCCTCGACCTCCATCGCCAGCAGATTGCGATAGAGCATCGTGGTCGGCTTCATCATCGGCTCGCCCAGCGACATCGCCGGCAGCTCGACCGGGAACCCGCCGGCCTGCCAGACCCCGCGCTTGACCTCGTCCGCGCGCAGCCGGAAATGCGCGTGGCAGGGATTCATCTCGCTCCAGGTGTTGACGATCGCGATCACCGGCTTGCCGGAATAGTCCTGCGCCCCGAAGCCCATCTGCTTGGTGCGCGAGCGGTGCCCGAACGAGCGCAGGTCCTGGGCCCCGTACCAGCGATGGCTGCGCAGCTGTTCGGGCGTCTTGCGGGGCATGGGCGGTCCTCGTGCGGTTTGTGCCGGGATGCTGGTCGAGCGGGCGCCGGGCTGTCAACGCCCGCCCGCGGATGTCGGCACGGATGGCGGCGAAGCCGGTGCTGCGATGCGGCTCCGCGCGTGCTACACCCCCGGCATCAACCCACGGGAGACGACGATGGAAACGCGCAAGCTCGGCCGCAGCGGCCTGCATGTGACGCCGCTGTGCCTCGGCACGATGATGTTCGGCGGCGCCACCGACGAGGCCGAGTCCGTCCGCATCGTCGAGGACGCGCGCCACATCGGCTGCAATTTCATCGACACCGCCGACGTCTACAACGATGGCGCGTCGGAGGAGATCGTCGGCAGGGCCATCGCGCGCGACCGCTCGCGCTGGGTGCTGGCGACCAAGGTCTGCAACCCGATGAGCGGCGAGAAGAGCCCCAACCATCGCGGTCTCAGCCGGCGCTGGATCGTCGAGGCCTGCGAGGCCTCGCTGCGCCGCCTCGGCACCGACCATATCGACCTCTACTACATGCACAAGGAAGACCACGCGACGCCGCTCGAGGAGAGCGTACGCGCGCTCGGCGACCTGCAGCGCGCCGGCAAGATCCGCTATTTCGCGGTCTCCAACCATCGCAGTTGGCGCGTCGCCGAGATCTGCCGCATCGCCGACGGGCTCGGCATCGACCGGCCAGCCGCGAGCCAGCCCTACTACAACGCGTTCAACCGCATGCCGGAGGTCGAGCATCTTCCCGCCTGCGGCTTCTACGGTCTCGGCGCCGTCCCCTACTCGCCGCTCGCCCGCGGCGTGCTGTCGGGCAAGTACCTGCCCAACGTCGCGCCGGCGCAAGGCACGCGCGCCGACCGCAAGGACGCGCGCATGATGCAGACCGAATGGCGGCACGAATCGCTGGAACTCGCGCAGCGCGTGAAGGCGCATGCAGAGGCCAGGGGCACGACGCCCGTCGCCTTCGCCATCGCCTGGGTGCTCAACAACGCCTTCGTGACCTCGGCGATCGCCGGGCCGCGGACGCTCGAGCAGTGGCGCAGCTATCGTTCGGCGCTGGACTACCGGCTCGACGCCGCGGACGAGGCCTTCATCGACTCGCTGGTGACGCCCGGCCATCCCTCGACGCCGGGCTACAACGATCCCGCCTATCCGCTCGAGGGTCGCGTGCCGCGCACGCGCTGAGCGCGCGGCGTCGCGCATGCTCGAGCTCGACGACCACGCGCGCGCGGCGCTGGACGGCGCGCACGGCGCCGCCGCGCGGATCGCCATGCGCGTCGTCGCGGAGGCGGCGCGGCTGATGGGCGCCGGCGCGCTGGTGCCGATCGCCTCGGCCCATGTCGATGGCTGCCTCTGTCACGGCCCGGGCGGCGTCGCCTTCGCCGAGATGCTGGCAGCGGGCGGCGGGCGGGTCGCGGTGCCCACGACGCTCAATGTCGGCGCTCTCGACCTGGTGCAGCATGGCGTCGTGCGGCTGGAGGGCGAGGCGCGCGCGCTGGCGGCGCGGATGGCCCGCGCCTACGAAGCGCTTGGCTGCCGGCCGACCTGGACCTGCGCGCCCTACCAGGCCGGACACCGGCCGGCCGCCGGGACCCATGTCGCCTGGGGCGAGTCCAATGCGATCGTCTTCGTCAACTCGGTGCTCGGCGCGCGCAGCGCCCGCTACGGCGACTTCCTCGACATCTGCTGCGCGCTGAGCGCACGCGCCCCTCTCGCCGGCCTGCATCGCGACGCCGCGCGGCGCGCCACGCTGGTCGTCGACGCCACGGGCCTGTCCCCGGCGCTGCTCGCCGAGGATGCGTTCTATCCCGTCCTCGGCGCCTGGCTCGGTCGCGAGGCTGGCGGCGCGGTCGCGGCGATCCTCGGCCTGCCCTCGGACGTCGACGAAGACCGGCTGAAGGCGCTGGGCGCGGCCGCCGCCGCGACCGGCGCGGTCGGCCTGTTCCACGCCGTCGGGCGCACCCCCGAGGCGCCCGATCTCGAGACGGCCTGCGGCGGCCTGCGGCCGGAACGGCGCATCGCACTGACCGCCCCCATGCTGGCGCAGACCCGCGCCGGTCTTTCGACGATCCCGGTCGCCGCCGAGGCGCCGATCGACGCCGTCGCGGTCGGCAGCCCGCATCTCTCCGAGGCCGAACTGCGCCGGCTGGCGGCCCTCTTCGCCGGGCGCCGCAGCCGCGTGCCTTTCTACGCCTGCACG
>JBIKXN010000271.1:0-5420 GCA_044355765.1 Alphaproteobacteria bacterium | reverse complement strand
CGGCTGCATAGAGATAGAGCGCGACCGAAATCGTCGCCAGCGACAGGCTGTCCGTCGCCGCGAGGGCCGCGATCGCCGCTATGCCGACGAGGCTCAGTGCCATGCCCAGCGTCAGCAGGGCCGACTCGGTCCGTCGTCCGGCCATGCACGCGCAGGCCATGCCTGCGGCCATGAACACGACGACGCCGACGAGGATATGTGCGCCATAGGCGGCCGGCGACACGCCGAGACCTTCGATCAGCAGCTGGGGCGAAGCGGCGAAATACCCATACCACGGCGCGGTCGAGAGCCCGGCCGTCCCGACGATGCCCAGGAAGCGTCGGTCGCGCAGAACGGTCGCGTAACCGACGGCGAGCTCGGCGACACCGATGCGGGCCAGGGGTCGGAGATTCGACTCCGCCGGTCCCCGGAGCGCCGCCGCTATCAGGACGATCCCGATCAACCCGGTGGCATGGAAGGTCCATGTCCAGTCCCCCCAGCCGGCGAGCAGCCCCCCAAGCAGCGGCGCCAGTCCCGGCGCCACGCCCTGCCCCGTCGACAGATAGGCGTTGGTCCGCACCAGCGCCGGTCCGTCCATGACGTCGCGTGCGATCGCGCGCGCCAGAACGACGCCCGAAGCGGCGCCGAAGGCTTGCAGCATGCGCGCAGCCAGCAGGACCTCGATGTTCGGCGCCAGAGCGCAGGCAAAGCTCGCCGTCGTGTAGACGCCGAGCCCCGCCAGCAGCACGGGTCGACGCCCATAGCGATCCGACAGCGGTCCATGGATCAGCGCCGCGATCGCGTAGACGATCAGGTAGACGGTCAGCGTCGCTTTCGTGGCGGCGCCACCCGCCCCCAGCTCCCTGGCCATCTCGGGCATCGCCGGCAGGAATATGCTGATGGCGAATTGATTGAGCGAGAAGACGCAGACCAGGAAGACGATCAGCCCGGGCCGCGCGCCCCCATCGTGCCCGTCCTGTCCGCCGCCGGCCCCGCCCATCCGACCATCTCCCACGTCGTCGCGACTTCCTCGCCGCGATCGCGCAGAATTATAGCGCGTCCGCCGCGCGCCGCCCGTCGCGACGCGACGCGCGCGGCCGACTGTGCCCGCCGCTCGGCTCTGGATCTGCGCGCGAAGCAGGATAAAATTGGGCCCCAGGACTTCGGCGAATGCGATACGAAATCATCTCCTAACCGGCAGCATGCATGACGTGACCAGGAAAATCGCGGACGGAGCGAGCGCGACGGCGACACCCGACGCCGCACGCCAAACCTTGCGGCCGCCCCGGGTCGCCTTCGTCGACGACGAGCAGGATCTGCTCGCCGGGCTGCGCCGGGCCCTGCGGCGGCTCGATCTCGGCTGGGAGGTCTCCTTCCACAACGATCCCGCTGCCGCATTGGCGGCGCTCACAGCGGATCCGGTCGACGTCGTCGTCGCCGACATCCGCATGCCCGGCATGAACGGGATCGAGCTGACCGCGGCGCTGGCGACGGCCTGCCCGCAGACGATCTCGATCGTGCTCTCGGGCTCGACCGATTTCGACCTTGCGATCTCGTCGATCAATGTCGGCCGGATCTTTCGCTACCTGGTCAAGCCCTGCCCTGCGCCAGCCCTGGTCGAGGCGATCCAGGCCGCGCTGCGCAGCCGCGGGGAAGCCGCATCGGTGCCGGTGGAGCAGATGTCCGCGAAGGCGGCCATCGACATGCTCGCATGCGGCGTCATCGTGCTCGGCGAACGTGGACAGGTGCTGTTCACGAACCAGCGCGCCGGCGCGCTGCTCGCACGCCGCGACGGGATACTTGTGGAGAACACGGGGATCTGTCGCGCCTCTGGCGCGGAGGGCACACGTCTGCTCCATACCGCGATCCGGTTGGCACGCGACACGGGCGCGTCGGATGCGCTGACGATCGAGACACGTGACCATGGGGCGCTGCGCGTCGTCGTGCGGCCGCGCGCCGACGACGTGACGGCGGGCGGCGCGCTGATCTGCCTCTACCTGTTCGCCGCCGATGACGATCCGGCGGTCGATCCGAACCTGCTGCGCGGGATGTTCGGTCTGACGCCGTCGGAAAGCAGGCTCGCGGCCGCGCTCGCCAGCGGCCTCGCGCTCGAAGCCGCCGCGCAGGCCGAGGGCTGGACGCTCAATTCGGCCAAGACATACCTGAAATCGGTCTTCGGGAAGCTTGGCGTTTCCCGCCAGGCGGACCTGGTCCGCGTCGTCCTGACCAGCACGGGGCGCTGAGGCCGCGCACCCGGCCGCCTCACGCCGCGATCGGCAGCGTCGCGGTGAAGCGCGCGCCGCCCAACGGCGAGTCGCCCAGTACGATCCGGCCACCATAGCGTTCGACGATGCGGCGACTGATGCCAAGCCCCTGTCCCGTTCCCTTGCCGACCTCCTTGGTCGTGAAGAACGGATCGAAGATCCTTTCGCGCAGTTCGGGCGCGACCCCGGGACCGTTGTCGTCGACATGCACGACGACGCGGTCGCCCTGCGTCGTCAGCGTGATCCGTACCCGGCCGGGCTGGCCCGTCGCCATGCGCGCGGCATGGCAGGCATTCGTGATCAGGTTGACGAAGACCTGGCTGATCTGGCCCGGCCCGCCGCGGACCAAGGGTATGCCGGCCTCGCTGGCCAGCATGACGTCGACATCGTGCTTCCAGGCGCTGCGCGTGATGACCAGGCAATGCTCCAGGACTACACGCAGATCGACGTCCTCGTCGCGGGCGAGATCCGGATAGGCGAAGGTACGAACCGCCTCGACGATCTCGGCGATGCGCCGGCATCCGGCGAGCGACTGTTCCAGGGCGGGCGGGATTTCGGCGCGCAGATAGGCCGTTCCGGCGGCTTCGCGCGCGCCGGAGGCGCCAGCGACCGGCAGCGCGAGCAGTTCGGCGAAGGAATCGCGCAGGAAATGCAGATTGTCGCTGATGTACTGCATCGGCGTGTTGATCTCGTGCGCGATGCTGCCCGCCAGCGTACCCAGCGCCTCCATCTTCTGCGCCTGCTGCAGATCCTGCTCCAGCTTGCGGGCGCGGACCGAATCGCGGCGCAGGCGCAGCGCCTCCGCGAGCAGCGGCACGAAGCGCACGAAGATCTGCTGGCGCAGATGGTCGAGCGTTTCGGCGTCGCTGCCGGACCCGTCGCCCGCGACGACGAGCAGATAACCCGCCTGCTGGGCCGGAACGACGCGCGCGGTGGTCATCCATCCAAGTCCGCCCTTCGGCCACGACGTCGCCAGCGGCGCGAACATGGCGGCCATGGAGAGGTCCGCGATCAGACGGCGCGGCTTGGCGGCGAGATAATCGATCAGGACGCGCTGGCGCTGGATCGCGCGCCACCAATCCGCGTGGTCCAGGCAGATCGGCTCGTCGCCAGCATCGAACGGCAGCAACGCTGCGCATCCCGTTCCCATGGCCTTCGCCAGCTGCAGCAGGAGGAGCGAGGGCCCGTCGGCGGGGTCCTGCGCCTCGGCGAGGATGCGCAGCGCGCGCACCATCATCTCGCTCATCTGGCGCATCTGACGATCGCGTTCGTGGAGCCGCTTGGTCTCCACAAGCGCGCGCTCCAGCCGCGCCTCGTATTCGAAACGCTGCTGCGCTGCCGCATCCTGCAGGCGCCGCCGTTCCTCCTCGTCGCGAAGCTTCCGGCTGACGTCGCGCGACAGGAGCTCGAGGCGGGCGCGGTTGCGCAGGCTGCGCGAGATCTCCGAGAAGAAGCTGAGCAGCAGCCTTTCGCGCTCGCTGTAGCGGTAGTGCCGGCGGACGAAGTCGAAGCCGAGGAAGCCCTCGCAGCGGTCGCCGTCCATGATCGGGATGGCGATCAGGCTCTTGATCCCCTGGGGCTCGAGCAGCGCGCGCAGGGCGCCGCCCGCGGGCAGCGCCGCGACGTCGGGAACATGTATGCTCTGCCCGGCGCGATGCGCTTCCGCCCAGAACGAAAGATCCGCGAGCGGGACGCGCTGCAGACGCTGCCGGTGCGGCTTTATCCCGTGGGCGCACCATTCGTGGGTGTTCATCGCCGCGTCGCCGGTCCAGTCGTAGGAGAAGAGATAGGCCCGGTCCGCATCCGCGAACCGCGCGACGTCCCCGAGCGCGGCCTCGATGGCGGGGTCGACCTGGTCGACCGGGGTGTTGAGGTAGCGCGACGCGATGGTCATGAGCAGATCATGCAGCGCCGTCTCGTTCTGCAGATCCTTCGCCAGCTGGCTGGCGTCGCGCGCGATCAGGACGAAGGACCCGTCCGGCGCGCGCGTCAGCGAGACTTCCTGTCGGGAAGCGGTGCCGTCCGTCTCCGGTCCGCGCATGTAGCCCCGCCAGGCGCCGCGCCTGCCGACGGCCTTGCGCGCGGCCTTCGCGACCGCGGCGCGTTCGGCGGGATGGCAGAGCAGCGACCAGTCCTGGCCCAGCCAGGACCGCGCGTCGCCGCCGAACATGGTCGCCAGGGACGCGTTGATATGGGTCAGACGTCCGTCGGGATCGGCGATGGCGATGGCGTCGCGGGACGCATCCATCGCCGCGAGGCGGTGCGCGATCGCCGCCCTTTCCGAGCGCTTGAGCTGCGTGATCTCGCTGCGCAGCGCGATCGTCTGGCCGCCGGCGATTCTGGACTTGATGCTACGCACCCATCTGCCGTCGGCCAGCTCGGCGTCGAGGGACCAGCCCGGTCCAGCGCGCAGGGTCCGCATCCTGTCGGCGAGCCATGTGCGCTCCCGTCCGCGCGCCTCGGGATACTCCCCCGCCTCGAGCTCGGCTATCATCATCGCTTCCAGCGCCATGCCGGGCACGAGGTCCCTGGCGACGCGCGGATGGAGTTCGGCGTATTTGCCGTTGCACAGCACCAGCCGTTCCTCGGCGTCGAACAACGCAAAGCCGTCGGGCAGCGCGGCGACGGCGGCGAGCAGCGTCGCGCGCGACTCCTCTGCCTCGGCTGCCAGCTGGGAGAGGCGCGCGGATTGCAGGCGTTTCTCGGTGACGTCCGTCTGGACCGCCACGAACCCGTCCAGCCTGCCGTCGGCGCGCCGCACCGGCTGGATGTCGAGCGACAGCCAGTATTCGCGACCGGACTTGGCGCGGTTGAGGATCTCGGCCTGCACCGGTTCGCACGCGTCGAGCGCGGCGCGGATACGGGCGACCGTGACCGGATCGGTGCCGTCGAATTGCAGCAGCTTGCCGGGCTGGCGCCCGCGGACCTCGTCCAGCGTGTAGCCGGTCGTCCGGGTGAAGGCGTCGTTCACCCATTCGATCCGGCGTCGCGCGTCGGTGACGACGACAAGGTTGGTCGTCGCCGCGGCGACCTGCGCCAGCCGGTCGATCATCCGCTGGCGCGTGTCGTCGGCTATCGTCTCGCGAAGGATCAGGCTGTGCGCGACGGCGGTCGGGCCGCCGCCGCGGCGCGGCAGTACGATCGCCTCGACGACTGCGCCGTCGCGCGACCCGCCGC
>JBIKXN010000270.1:0-5442 GCA_044355765.1 Alphaproteobacteria bacterium | reverse complement strand
CGCCATCCTCGCCGCCGGGCGCAGCGTGGTGCTGGACGCCGTGTTCCTGCGCCCTGCGGAACGCGCGGCCGCCATGGCCGCCGCCGCCGCCGCCGGCTGCCGGTTCGACGGGGTGTGGCTGGAGGTCGAGCGCGGCGTCGCGGCGGCGCGCATCGCGACGCGGCGCGGCGACGCGTCGGACGCGACCGAGGCGGTGCTCGATCGCCAGCTGGCCCAGGATCCCGGCGCGGTCGCCGGCTGGCATGCCGTCGATGCCCGCGGCGCGCCGTCGCAGGTGCTGGCGCGGGCGCGCGCGGCTATGCCACCTTGAGGCCATGGCGTCTGGCGCCACGAACCGGTCCCCGCGGCGTGCAGGGCCGCGTGGGCGCCGCGCGAGGAGAAGCCGATGCAGTTCAAGTCCATCCTGGCGCCGATCGGCGGCACCGACAGCGACATGGCGAATCTCACCCTCGCCGCGCGCATCGCGCGGCGCTTCTCGGCGCATGTCGACGTCTTTCATGCCAAGGCCGATCCGCGCGAAACCATGCCTTACCTGGGCGAGGGCGCCTCGCCGGCGCTGATCGACCAGGTGATGGTCAGCGCCGAGCGCGACTCCGAGACCCGCGCGGTGCGCGCCAAGAGCAATTTCGAGACCTGGCAGGCGCAGTCCGGACTGGCGCTGGCGCCGACGCCGGGCGTCGTCGACATGCCGTCCTGCGCGTTGCGCATGGAGACCGGCGCCGAGGACAAGTGGATCGCGCGTCTGGGCCGGCTCGCCGACATGACGATCGTCGCCGAGCCGGGTGAGGGCGGCAGCGTCGCCGCCATGCTGGCCTTCGAGGCCGCGCTGCTCGACACCGGCCGGCCGGTGATGATGGCGCCGATCGGCTACCGGACCAACGACAGCGGTTCGGTCGTCGTCGCCTGGAACGGCAGCGCGGAGTCCTCGCGCGCGGTCCAGGCCGGGCTGCCTTTCCTGCAGCAGGCCAAGAGCGTCCATGTGGTCGCGGTCGAGGAGTCGGCGAACACCCCCGATGCAGATGCGGTCGTGCGCTATCTTGCCTGGCATCGCATCGGCGCCAAGGTTCGGCTCGCGTCCGGCAAGGGGCGGCCCGCGGCCCAGGCGATCGTCGCGGAGTGCGAGGCGGTCGACGCGGCGCTGCTGGTGATGGGTGGCTACACCCACAACCGGCTGCGGCAGATGATCTTCGGCGGCGTCACGGCCCATGTCATCCGCCACGCGACCATTCCCGTCCTGATGGCGCATTGAGAAGAGAGAGGCGCAAGCCATGTCGAGATTGCAGAGCGTGCGGCTGGAACTCGCGCGGACCGCGGAGCGCCCGGGCGGCGACGACGGCTGCGGCTACGAGTTCATCGCCCCACTCGACGACCAGGGGCGTCTCGATGTGGCCGCCTGGCGCGCCGATCGCGCCCGCTGCACCGTGCGCCGGTTCTGGCGCGGGGAGGCGGACGAGGCCGGCGAACTGCTCCACACGCGCGGTGGCCGCTGGGTGTTCTCGTACGCGCCGGGAACCGAGGACGACGAGCCGATCTTCAGGTTCGACCGCCACAGCTTCGTGCCCGGCGAGTATGTCTCGATCACCGAGCACGACGGCGTCACGCGTCCTTTCCGCGTCGTCTCCGTAACGGGATGAACCTCCGCCCATCGACGCCGGCCGAGCCCGGCGCGCCGATGCGGCGCGTGCTGCTGACCGGGGCATCGCGCGGGATCGGGCATGCCACCGTCAAGCGCTTCATGCGCGAGGGCTGGGAGGTGGTGACCGTCAGCCGCGACACGCCACCGCCCGAATGCGGGCGCGATCCGCGCTGGAGCCTGCACGTGACGGCCGACCTGTCGATCCCCGCCGAGCGCGATCGGCTGGTCGCCGAGATCGATGCACGGCTCGCCGGCGCGCCGCTGCATGCTCTGGTGAACAACGCCGGGGTCAGCCCGAAGACCGGATACAAGGAGCGGCTGGGCGTGCTGCACGGTCCGCTCGAAGACTGGCACAGCGTGTTCGAGCTGAATTTCTTCGCGCCGATCGCGCTGGCCCGCGGCCTGGCCGCCGCGCTGGCGAAGGGCGCGGGCGCGATCGTCAACGTCACCTCGATCGCCGGCCATGCGATCCATCCCTTCGCCGGCTCGGCATATTCGACGTCCAAGGCCGCGCTGTCGTCGTTGACCCGCGAGATGGCCGGCGAACTCGCGCCGCTGGGCATCCGCGTGAATGCCGTGGCGCCCGGCGAGATCGAGACCGAGATGATCTCCGCCGACTACGAACCGCTGATCGCGCGCATCCCGATGCATCGCATGGGAACGGCGGACGAGGTCGCCGGGGTGATCTACCGGCTCTGCGACAAGGATTTCGGCTACGTGACCGGCAGCGAAGTCTTCGTCACGGGCGGCCAGCATCTCTACTGACCCGGCGGGTCAGGTTCGCGCGATGCGCTCCCGGTACCATGCGACACGGTCCTCGGCCTGGGCGATGTCGAGGCTGAGCCATGCCCCGAGCAGCCCGCCGCGCTCGTCCGCGCCGTGCTCCGCCCGCAGGTCGCGCAGCTGCGCCAGGTCTTCCTCGCTCGCCGCCTGCAGCTGTCGGAGTTCGACCCGCTGCTCGTCGGGCGACAGGGCCGGCAGGAAGCGCAGCTTGAGGGCCATGATCAGCCGCGACAGGTCGGTCATCGGCGCGCGCACCCGGCTGGTCATCAGATCGTGGAACTCGTCCCGACCCGCCGCCGCTATGCGCAGCCGCGTCTCCGGCGTGAGGCTCTGGCCCGGCGCCGCGGGGGGGCCGGTCACTTCGACCAACCCGCGGTAGCGCAACGATTCGATCGAGGTGCCCAGGATGTCCAGGCTCGGGCCGAGGATCCGGGACACGAAGCGGCGCACCTCGACGGCCAGTTCGCCGAACGGAATGTCGCGTTCCGTCAGAAGGCCGAGGGCGCAGAGCCGCACCGCCTCCTGGGGGATCAGGGACTGGGTCTTGAAATGCTGCATCTTCGCCGGTGCGGACCGCCTCCTCAGGCGGCCTTGAGCAGGCCGCGCTCGCGGACCATGGCGTAGGTGTCGTCCAGCGCCGCCTTGAAGCGGCGGAGCATCTCGGCGGTCTGCGCCTCGTCGATGATCAGCGGCGGGCAGAGCGCGACGCGGTCGCCGAACAGGCCGCGGCAGATCAGGCCGTGGGCCTCGGCGCGCTTGGCGAAATAGGGGGCGACGCCCTCCTTGGCGTCGAAATTGCCGCGCTGGGCCTTCGACGGCACGAGCTGCAGCCCGGCGATCAGGCCTTCGCCCTGGACTTCGCCCACGAGCGGATGGTCGACCAGCTTGCGCAGTTCGGCCTGCATGAAGCCGCCGACCTTGCGCACATGGTCGACGATCTTCCGCTCTTCGTAGATCTTCAGCGTCTCGATCGCCACCGCCGCGCCGACGGGATGCGCGGCATAGGTGTTGCCGTGGCCGAACAGGCCGATCTTCTCAGACTGGCTGACCAGGCCGCGATAGATCTTCTCGTTCACCAGCAGCGCGGACAGCGGGATGTAGCCGGAGGTCAGCGCCTTGGCCATCGACATCATGTCGGGCTGCAGGCCGAAGGTCTGGCTGCCCCACATGTTGCCCGTGCGGCCGAAGCCGCAGATCACCTCGTCGGCGACGAACAGCACGTCGTGGCGCCGCAGCACCGCCTGGACCTTCTCGAAATAGGTCCTGGGCGGGATGATCACCCCGCCGGCGCCCATGATCGGCTCGGCGAAGAAGGCCGCGACCGTGTCCGGCCCTTCGCGCTGGATGAGCGCCTCGAGCTCGTCGGCGCAACGCGTCGCGAACGCCTCCTCGCTCTCGCCGGGATGGGCGAAGTTGAAATGGCTGGGGCAGGATGTATGGAGGATGTTGGCGATCGGCAGGTCGAAGTCGCGATGGTTGGCCGGCAGGCCGGTCAGGCTCGCGGTCGCGACGGTCACGCCGTGATAGCCGCGCAGCCGCGAGATGATCTTCTTCTTCTGCGGCTTGCCTATCGCGTTGTGATAGTACCAGATGATCTTGATCGCCGTGTCGTTGGCCTCGGATCCGGAGCTGGCGAAGAACGCCTTCGACATCGGCACCGGTGCGAGGGCGACGAGCCGTTCGGCCAGCTCGATGCCGGGTTCGTGCGACTTGCTGGCGAAGACATGATAGGTCGGCAATTCGCGCAGCTGGCGCGTCGCCGCCTCGATCAGCCGCTCCTCGTCGAACCCCAGCGAGGCGTACCAGAGGCTGGCCAGCCCCTCGATGTATTCCTTGCCGTCGTCGTCGTAGACATGGATGCCCCGCCCGCGCTTGATCACCATGGGGCCGTTGGCCTCGTGCGCCTTGAGGTTGGTGTAGGGATGGATGAAGGCCGCGACGTCGCGGGCCTGCAGGGAATTCGGGCGCATGGTCATGTCGGGTCTCCTTGACGGGCGGCGGCATCCTAACGCCCGCCGCCGACCGGTGCCAGCCGACGGGTTCCGTTGACACGTCGCGGGGCGACCGCTACGTCACCCCAAACGCCCGGGCCGCCGGTTCCCCCTCCGGCGGCGGCAATCCAGGACACCGGGCGGTCCGTCGAGGAGGCTTTTCGATGTCCCTGATGCGTGCCTATCGCGCCGCCTTCCTGGCTGGCGCAATGGCGATCGCCGCCGTCGCCGCGGCCGACGCCAAGCCGTTCCGCTTCGCCGTTTCCGGCGACGCCAACACCTTGGATCCGCATTCGCAGAACGCGGGTCAGGTCACGCTCGTGCTGCGCCAGATCTACGAAACGCTGATCCACCGCGGCAAGAAGCTGGAAATGATCCCGGGCCTCGCCACTTCCTGGCGCTCCGTCGATCAGAACCGCTGGCGTTTCGAACTTCGCCGCGGCGTGAAGTTCCACGACGGGTCGGATTTCAACGCCGATGACGTCGTGTTCTCGATCAAGCGCGCGCTGGCGCCGACGTCCAACTACGGCATCTTCGTCGACACCGTCGCTGACGTCGTTCGCGTCGACGATCACACCGTCGACATCCTCACCAAGGTTCCCGATCCGATCCTGCCGGACAAGCTGGCTTCGGTCTTCATCATGGACAAGGAGTGGTCCGAGAAGAACAACGCCCTGCGGCCGCAGAACACCCGCGAGCGCGAGGAGATGTTCACGGTCCGCAATACCAACGGCACCGGGCCCTATCGCCTCACGGTCCGCGAAGCCGACGTGCGCACCGAACTGGCCCGCAACGACGGCTGGTGGGGTTGGGCCGACAGGGCGCTCAACGACGGCAACGTGACGTCGATCACCTTCCGCCCGGTCGGCTCCGACGCCACGCGCGTCGCGGCGCTGCTTTCCGGCGAGGTGGATTTCGTCCTCGACCCGCCGCTGCAGGACATCGCACGCCTCAAGCAGTCGCTGCGCGTGCTCGAGGGCGCCGAGGTGCGTACCATCTTCTTCGCGATGGACACGCATCGCGACGAGTTGC
>JBIKXN010000016.1:0-17790 GCA_044355765.1 Alphaproteobacteria bacterium | reverse complement strand
TCTGTGCCTTCGCGCGCAGACCGCCGCGCCGGGCGCGCGCGGCGAAACCTGCCCGCGCTGCCGGCGCCTGAAGCGCCCCTCCCCGCCGGAACGGGGAGGGGGCGCCGGAAAGCGAAGTCCCCCCTCGCTGAAGGGGGGACGGGCGCGCGCGCCGAGGCGCGATCGCCCAGATGGCGAGGGCGGCCCTACTCCGCCTTCGCCACCATTCGTCCCATCGGCCTTCCACCCAGCACATGGACATGCAGGTGGGGCACTTCCTGATGGCCGTTGCGGCCACAATTCGAGATCACGCGATAGCCGCTCGCCGCCACGCCGGTGATCCGGGCGACGGTGCCGATCGCGCGCGACAGCGCCGCCTGTTCGGCGTCGCTCGCCTTCTCGTGGAAATCGTCCCAGGATTCGTAGGCGCCGCGCGGCACGACCAGCACATGCACCGGCGCCTGGGGCTGGATATCGTGGAACGCGAGCACATGCGCGTCCTCGTAGACCTTCCGGCACGGGATCTCGCCGCGCAGGATGCGCGCGAACACGTTGGCGGGGTCGTAGCTCATCGCTCCTCCCGGTCGTCGCCGCGGCCTGCCTTTTCGGCCAGCCCCGACATGCCCTCGCGCCGGACCAGTTCGGCCCACACGTCGCTCGGCCGCACATGCGCGTCGGCCCAGAGCACGAGCAGGTGATACATCAGATCGGCGCTCTCCTCGACGATGCGTTCGCGTTTGCCGCGCACCGCCTCGATCACGACCTCGACCGCCTCTTCGCCCAGCTTCTGCGAGATCTTGCGCGTGCCCTTGGCGAAGAGCTTCGCGGTGTGGGACGTCGACGGATCGGCATGACGTCGCGCCTCGATCACCTCGAAGAGGCGGTCGATCACAGCGCTCGGCGGCGTTTCGGCGTGATCGTTCATCTCGTCGTCTCGATCCCAGGACGCTTTCTTTCGCCACACTGAACCATCGCGACGCGAACGTCCACAGCCGCGTTGCGCGCGTCTGCGCGACGTCGCGGTTGCGACGATCGACGATCGGCCGCTAGCTTCGCATCGACATGTACGGCTTGCTCGAAGACATGCGGCTGGTCGAGATCGCGAGCTTCATCGCCGCGCCCACCGGCACGCTCTATCTGCGCGAACTCGGCGCCGACGTCGTGCGCATCGATCCGATCGGCGGCGGACCCGATCGCGGACGCTGGCCGCTCGCGCCCGGCGGCGACAGCCTCTATTGGGAAGGTCTCAACAAGGGCAAGCGTTCGGTGGCGATCGATCTCGCGCGGCAGGAAGGCCGCGAGCTCGCTGGTGCGCTCGTCGCCGCCTGCGGGATCCTCGTCACCAATCTTCCCGATCGCGGCGCCTTCGCGCATGCGACGCTCGCGGCGCGCCGTCCGGATCTGATCTCGCTGCGCGTGATGGGATGGCCCGACGGCAGGCCGGCGGTCGACTACACGATCAACGCCGCGACCGGCTATCCGATGATGACCGGACCCGCCGGTTACGACGGTCCCGTCAACCACGTGCTGCCCGCCTGGGATCTGGTCACTGGCGCGCTGACGGCGGCCAATCTGCTCGCGGCCGAGCGGCGGCGCATCGCCACGGGGCGTGGCGCCGAAATAGTCCTGCCGCTCTCCGACGTCGCCTTTTCGACGCTCGCGCGTCTGGGCCACGTCGCGGAGGTGACCGCGACCGGCATCGACCGGCCACGCATCGGCAACGACCTGTTCGGCGCCTTCGGCCGCGACTTCGCCACCGCCGACGGCGCGCGGGTGATGCTGATCGGGCTGACCGGAAGGCAATGGGCGGCGCTGGTCGGCGTGCTTTCGCTGGAGGACGCCGTAGGCAGGCTGGAAGGCGAGACAGGCGCCGATTTCGCGCGCGACGAGGGCGCGCGCTTCGTCCATCGGGTCGCGCTGGCAAGGATATTCGCTGCGGCGATCGCCGCGCTGGATCTGGCGACCCTGGGGCCGCTGCTCGATCGCGCTGGGGCGACATGGTCGGTCTATCGCAGCGTCGCGGAGGCGCTGGCGGCGGAGCCGGGGCTGTCCGAGGCCAACCCCGTCTTCGCCCGCGTCGCCCATCCCGGTGGCGTGCGCTACCTGACGCCCGGCGCTCCGGCGACGTGGCGCGGCGAGGACCGCCGCCCCGTGCCGGCGGCGCCGCGCCTGGGAGAGCATACGGAGGAAGTGCTGACGCAGGTCCTGGGGCTTCCCGGCCACGCGGTCGCGCGCCTGCGCGACGCCGGCCTCGTCGCGGGCGACTGACCGGCCTCAGCCGACCGGCCGCACCGGGATCCCGGCGGCCGCCATGTGCGCCTTCACCTCGGCGATCGAGAAAAGGCCGAAATGGAAGACCGACGCGGCGAGCAGCGCGCTGGCGCGACCCTCCAGCACGCCAGCGACGAAATGATCGAGCGCGCCGACGCCGCCCGAGGCGATCACCGGCACCCGAACGGCGTCGCTCACCGCACGCGTGAGATCGCAGTCGAAGCCCTGCCGCGTACCGTCGCGGTCCATGGAGGTCAGCAGGATCTCGCCGGCACCGCGGCGCGTCATCTCCCGGGCCCATTCGACGGCGTCGAGACCGGTCGCACGGCGCCCGCCATGGGTGAAGACCTCGAACCGGCCGGGGCCCGACCTGCGCGCGTCGATCGCGACGACGACCGCCTGGCTACCGACCTTCTCGGCGGCCTCCGACACAAGCTCCGGACGCGCCACCGCCGCGGTGTTGATCGAGACCTTGTCCGCGCCGGCCAGCAGCAGGCGACGCACGTCGTCGACGCTGCGCACGCCGCCGCCGACCGTCAGCGGCATGAAGCACTGCTCGGCCGTGCGCGCCACGACGTCGTACATCGTCTCGCGGTTCTCGTGGCTGGCGCCGATGTCGAGGAAGGTCAGCTCGTCGGCGCCGGCGCGGTCGTAGATCCGCGCCTGCTCGACCGGATCGCCGGCATCGACCAGCCCGACGAAGTTCACGCCCTTCACGACGCGTCCCGCCTGGACGTCGAGGCAGGGGATGATCCGGACCTTGAGCATCGTCAGGCCCCGTGCGCCGCGGCGAGCGCGAGGGCGGCGGCAAGGTCGACGCGACCGTCGTAGAGCGCGCGGCCGACGATCGCGCCGGCCAAACCTTCGGCGGCGCGCGCGGCCACGGCCTCCAGGTCCGCGAGCGAGGCGATGCCGCCGGAGACGATGACCGGCAGACCGCAGCCGCGGGCGAGCGCGGCGCTGGCCTCGACATTCGCGCCGCCGAGCGCGCCGTCGCGGTCGATGTCGGTATGGACGATGGCCGCCACGCCCGCGTCGCGGAATCGCGCCGCCAACTCGCCCGCCGTCACCGCCGAGGTCTCGGCCCAGCCTTCGACCGCCACGCGCCCATCGCGCGCATCGATGCCCACGACGATACCGCCAGGCCAGCGGCGGCACGCGGCGATCACGAAATCCGGATCGCGCAGCGCCTTGGTTCCCAGGATGACCCGGGCGACGCCCAGGTCCCGCCACCGTATGACGTCTTCCTCGCTGCGGATGCCGCCACCCAACTGCACGCGCGCCCCGGCGCGCGCCGCTTCGCCGGCGATCGCCTCGACGGCCGCCGCGTTGGCGGCGCGCCCGGCGAAGGCGCCGTCGAGGTCGACGACATGCAGGAAGCGCGCGCCCAGCGACAGGAACCGCCGCGCCTGATCGCCGGGGTCGTCGTTGAAGACGGTCGCGGCCGCCATGTCGCCGCGCAGCAGCCGCACGCAGCGGCCATCCTTCAGGTCGATCGCGGGGAAGACGATCATGGTCGCCAGCGCAGGAAATTGGCGATCAGGCGCAGACCGGCGGCCTGGCTCTTCTCGGGATGGAACTGCATGCCCGCGACATTCGCGCGCGCGACCATGGCCGTGACGTCGCCGCCGTACCGGGCGGTCGCTACGACGTCCGACTCCTCGCGCGGGACAAGATGGTACGAGTGGACGAAATACGCGTGCGCGCCATCCTCGATCCCCGCGAGCAGCGGATGGTCGGCGCGCCGCTCCAGCTCGTTCCAGCCCATATGCGGGATCTTGAGCGTCTCGTCATCCGGCGTCAGGCGCACGCAATCGCCGGCGATCCAGCCAAGACCTGGCGTCACGCCATGCTCGGTGCCGCGCTCGGCGAGCAGCTGCATGCCCACGCAGATCCCCAGGAACGGCCGGCCGTCCGCGTGCACCGCCTGCTCGAGCGCCTCGAGCATGCCCGGCAGCGCCGCAAGGCCGCGCCTGCAGTCGGCGAAGGCGCCGTCGCCGGGAAGGACGACATGCGTCGCCGCCGCGACGGTGGCGGCATCGGCGGTGACCGCGACGACGCAGCGTGGCGCGGCATCGGCGGCGGCGCGCTCGAAGGCCTTGGCCGCGGAGCGAAGATTGCCGGCGCCGTAGTCGACGATCGCCACGCGCATCGCGGTCAGCCGCCGGCGCCCGCGCGCAATTCGAAGGCGCGGTGCTCGGCGCGCGCGCGGTCCGGCGCCGCGACCACGCCGATTTCCGCATAGCCGCGCCGGCGCAGGGCGTCGCGGCGCCAGTCGTTGGCCTCGAAGCCGATCCAGACCGCGAACGCGAACCCGATCGGCTGGAGGATCGTCGCGTCGAGATCGAGGACGTCGCCGATCGCGGCGAGGCCCAGCAGCGCCGCCAGCATGAGCGCCGCCGCGAACCACATGCGATGGCGCAGCGCCCAGAACGCGGAGAACAGGAAGGCAGGCCAGCAGAAGCCCTCGCGGACCAGGACCGCGTCGTGGTCGGGCGACGCGGACCAGGCGCGGACATGGACGGTGTAGAATTTCAAGCGCGCCATCGCCGCGTCGTCACGCGCTGAGCGTGCCCTTGGTCGACGGGACCGCATCGGCCTTGCGTGGGTCGATGGCGAGCGCGGCGCGCAGCGCCCGTGCGAGGCCCTTGAAGGCGCTCTCGGCGATGTGGTGGCTGTTTTCGCCGTACAGCGTTTCGACATGCAGCGTCACGCCGGCGGACTGGGCGAAGGCCTGGAAGAACTCCTTGAACAGCTCGGTGTCCATCTCGCCGAGCTTCGGGCGCGAGAAGGCGACCCGCCAGACGAGATATGGCCGGTTCGACATGTCGAGCGCGACCCGGGTCAGGGTCTCGTCCATCGGCACCAGCGCGTCGCCATAGCGCTGGATCCCGACGCGCTCGCCCAGCGCCTGGGCGATCGCGCCGCCGACGACATAGCCGCAATCCTCGGTCGTGTGATGGAAATCGATGTGCAGGTCGCCCTCCGCGCGCAGCGTCAGGTCGATCAGGCTATGGCGCGACAGCTGCTCGAGCATGTGGTCGAGGAAACCGATCCCGGTGCGCACGTCGTACGCGCCGGTGCCGTCGAGGTCGACGCTGGCGGAGATCCTGGTCTCGCGGGTCGCGCGGACGATCGATCCGCGCCGGGGGGGCATCTGGAGCATGGCGGATTTCCCGATTGCGCTCATGGGCGGAGCTTATAGCCGAGGCGACCCTTTGCCGCTACCGGCGGGGGCTCGACTGCGGCGACGTGCCGGGGTAGGGGGATTGCCGGACGGGCCCCGGGAGAGACACGCCATGGCGAGACTGTCGCATCCGGCCGAGCGCAAGGCGATGGTCGCGGCAAGCCGCGAGATGAACCTGCTGGGCATCAATCAGGGGACGTCGGGCAATATCGGCGTCAGGATCGCCGGTGGATTCCTGGTCACCCCGACGGGCGTGCCTGCATCCGAGCTCGAGCAGCGGATGATCGTCGAGATGGATTTCGCCGGGCGGCACGCCGGGTCGTTCCTGCCGTCGAGCGAATGGCGCTTCCACCGCGACATCCTCGCCGCGCGCCCGGATGTCCAGGCGGTCGTCCATTGCCACGCGATGTTCGCGACCACGCTGGCGATCGCACGCCGCGACATCCCGGCGGTCCACTACATGATCGCCGCCGCCGGCGGCCCGACGATACGCTGCGCCGCCTACGCGACCTACGGGACGCAGGAACTGTCCGACCACGCGCTCGCGGCGCTGGATGGACGCAACGCCTGTCTGCTCGCCAACCACGGGATGATCGCTGTCGGGCCGTCGCTCGCGCGCGCGCTCTGGCTGGCGGTCGAAGTCGAGACGCTGGCGGCGCAATACTGGCGCGTGCTGCAGATCGGCGGCCCGGTGCTGCTTTCCGACGCGGAGATCGATACCGTTCTCGGCAAGTTCGGCAGCTACGGGCAACAGCCTGCCCAGGTGGGCGAGCGGCCGGTCCGGCGCGGGAGGCAGTCGTGAAACGAGGCTTTGTCCATCGGCCGGTGGCTTTCGTGCTGGCGGCGAGCGACCACGGAACGATGATCGTGAACCGCAACGACCAGCGCATGCAGACGCCGACAGCGGGGATCGGCGTCGGCTTCCAGATACTGAGCCGGTCCAGCTTCGATCCCGACGAGGTCGGCCTGGCGCTCGACATTCTGCACGAACGGCGGCGCGACTTCGGCGACGGCGTCGTGGCGATCGACTGCGGCGCCAATATCGGCGTACATACGATCGAATGGGCGCGCGCCATGCATGGCTGGGGCGAGGTCCTCGCGGTCGAGGCCCAGGAGCGACTCTTCTATGCGCTGGCCGGGAACATCGCGATCAACAACTGCTTCAACGCGCGCGCGCTCCATGCGGCCATCGGCGCCGTCGACGGCATGATCCGGGTCCCCGTCCCCGACTACACGATGCCGGGCAGCTTCGGCAGCCTGGAGATCCGGCGGCGCGAGGCTACCGAGTTCATCGGCCAGGCGGTGGACTACGCCGCCGGCGCCGGTGCCCCGACCCGTCTTGTGGCGATCGACAGCCTGGACCTGCCGCGCTGCGACTTCATCAAGCTGGATGTCGAGGGCATGGAGGTGGAGGCGTTGGACGGCGCCGCGCGCACCCTCGCGCGGTGCAGACCATCCATCCTGGCCGAGACCATAAAGTCGGACCAGACGGCGCTCGGCGAGCGCCTGGCGCGCCACGGCTACAGGCCCCATCGCATCGGCATCAACGTCCTGGCGGTCCACGAATCCGACCCGTTGCTCGGGCGGCTGCGCAGCGGCTGACCGCCGCCGCCGGTCACATCGCCGTGCGGCCGCCGTCGATCATGTGGACGGTGCCGGTGACGAAGCGCGATTCGTCGCTGGCGAGGAACAGCATCAGCGCGGCGACCTCCTCGGGGCTTGCGTAGCGGCGCAGCGGGCTGCGGCTTTCGAGATGGCGGCGCGCCGCGTCGCGCGAGGCCGGATCGATCCCGTCCTCGAGCTGGCGGATCATGTCGGTCTCGACCGGCGAGGGGTTGACGCTGTTGACGCGGATGCCGTGCGCCGCCCCTTCCAGCGCCGCGGTGCGCATCATGCCGACGACCGCATGCTTGCTCGCGACATAGGCCGACAGACCCGCGCTGCCGCGCACGCCCGCGGTCGAGGCGGTGACGACGATGCTGCCGCCGCCGCGCCGCGCCAGATGGGGCATCGCGTGCTTCAGCGCCAGCCAGACGCCGCGCACGTTGACCGAGATCACCGCGTCGAAGACGTCGACCGGGTAGTCGACGATCGGCTTCACGAGGCCGAGGATTCCGGCATTGGCGAGCAGGATGTCGAATCCGCCAAGCCGGTCCGCGGTCTGGTCGACATAGCGCCGCGTTCCCTCCTCGGTCGCGACGTCGGCGACGACATGGCTCGCCATCGGTCCGATCGCCTGCGCCTGCCGCGCGAGCCGGTCGGCGTCGCGATCGACCAGCACGACGCGCGCGCCCTCCGCCGCGAACCGCTGCGCGGCGGCGGCGCCGATGCCGCCTGCCGCGCCGCTGATGATGGCCGTCTTGCCGTCGAGCCTGCCCATGGAGCGTCCCTTTCCTGGCGTCACGCCGAGATGCGGCGGATGCGCGCGTCGCGGCGCTTTAGAAGACCGTCCTGCAGCCGTGTCCCGAGCCCGGGACCGGTCAGCGGTCGCATCCTGCCGCCCGCGAGCGGCGGCAGTTCGGTGACGATGTCGCGATACCAGCTCGCGTAATAGGACCTGACGATCTCCTGCACCAGACCGTTCGGCGCGTTCATCACGACATGGTTGCCGGCGATCAGCGTCACCGGCCCGGTGGCGTCGTGGGGCGCGACCGGCAGGTGATGCGTCTCGGCCATGGCGGCGATCTTGCGCGCCTCGGAGATGCCGCCGACCCAGGCGACGTCGAACATCGCGATCCCCACGGCCCGTCGCTCGATGGCCTCGCGGAAATCCGCGCGGGTGCCCAGGGTTTCGCTGCCGCATACCGTGAGGCGCGTCGCCGCGGCGTAGTCGGCGAGCACGTCCATGTTATCCATCTTGACGGGATCCTCGAGCCAGTAGGGCTCGAACTCCTCGAGCGCGCGGGCGATACGCTTGGCCTGGGGCAGGTTCCACAGCGAGTGGAAGTCGATCATTACGTCGATGCGATCGCCGACCGCCGCGCGGATGCGACGTACCGGCTCCAGCGCCGCGCGGAGCTCGGCCGCGGAGATGTGCAGGCCGGCATTGGCCTCCGCCGCGGCGTTGAATGGATAGATCTTCATCGCCCCGATGCCCTCCGCGAGCAGGCTCGCGGCGAGTTCCTCCGGCCGGTTGAGGAACCCGTCCAGGTCCTCGTACGGCCCTTCGGGGCGGCCGGCGGGCAGCGCGCGCCAATAACCGGCGCCGGGGTCGCCAGGACCGCGCTTCCAGCCCGGACGGTAGGCGTTGCAGGTGTTGTAGACACCGATGTCGTCGCGCGACAGACCGCCGAGCAGGCCATGGATCGGCAATCCGGCGACCTGGCCGAGTATGTCCCACAACGCGATGTCGAGCGCGGAGATGGCGCGGATCTCGGCGCCCGATCCGCGATAGCCGACCAACGCCATGAGGCTCTTGGCGAGCGTGCGATGATGGAGGTCGATGCGACCCGGATCGCGGCCCAGAAGATAGGGCGCCGCCACCTGATGGATGTAACCGGCCACCGCTTCTGTATGATAGCTGGTTTCGCCGAGGCCGACGGGCCCGGCATCGGTATGGACACGGACCCAGATCAGATGCGGCCATTCATCGACCTGCACCGTCTCGATCGCGGCGATGCGCATGTGGCTGGATCCTCCCGCGACGCATCCTGCACGCCCAACGCGGGATGTCGAGCGCGGCGGATGCGGCGCGCCATCGCATGACCTCGCCGCCGCGACCGTCGCGCCGCTCCGACCTTCCAGGTCTCGACGGCCATGTCGCGCTCTGGCTGCGCCGCGTCGAGACCGCGCGCCGCGCCCAGGGCGTGAAGCGCGAGCAGCTTGCCTATGTGCTCGAGCCGGGCGAGCGCGATGGCCGCGCCTGGCTGACCGTGGACACCGCCCTGCGTCGGCTCGGCGGCGAAGGCGCGCCGGTCAGGGTGCTGCCCGCGCCCTCCGTCGACGCCCTGGCGCACACGGCGCCGCGCCCTTTCATGCTGCCTGTGGACCGCGATCTGATCGCGGGGCTGCAGCGAAGCTCCGAAAACGCCGTACCCCACGACACCGCGCGCGCGAGTCTCGCGGGGTCCGGCAGCGGCCGGCTGCTGGCCGACCTGATCGCGAGCGGAAGATGCTTCTGGCGCGATGCGCTGTCGAAACCGCTCGCCCAGGGCCCCGCGCGCGACGGACGCTTCGCCTGGCGCGAGGCCCGCGACGGATATCTGCACCTGACGATCGTCGGCGACGGGATCGCGGCGGCGTTGCCGGTCTCGCCGCCCTGGTATGTCGATGCCGAACGAGGTCTGGCGGGTCCGATCGCGATCGACCTGCCCGGACCGCTGGCCGAGGCACTGGTATCGGGTCCGCCCGTCGCCGTGGCGGATCTGCCGCAGGTCGCGGCGGAGTTCGCGCAGCGTTTTCCCGATCGGGCCGACCTGCAGCCGCCGGGTGCCGAGCTGCGCCGCACCGAGGGCGGGCCGGAGATATGCCTGCGCCTGTCGTCCGCGCTGCTCGCGCGCCGCGACCTGTTCCGTGACCGCGACGCGCCGCGGATCCCGGTCGTCTTCTGCGACATGACGTTCGGCTATGGCGAGGCGCGGTTCCCGGCGACCGCCGCCGCCGGCTATGCGGGCATGCGCGGCGCGGACGACGGTGCGGCGATCGTGGTCGTGCGCGATCTCGCCGCCGAGGAAGCCGCGCGCAAGGAAATGCGCCGCCTGGGCATGGTTCCCGCGGGAAGCTGGGCCGAAAACTATGCGATCGATGCCGACCGCCGCGATGCCTATCTGCTGCCCGTGCCCGACGACAGCGGCGTCGCGGACCTGTTCGCCGGATTGATCCCGGCCTGGCGGGCGCTTGGATGGCAGGTCGAGCTGGCCGCCGACTGGCCCTACGGCGTGGTGGAACTCGACGGCGAGTTCGCGATCGCGATCGACGACACGGCCGACGGCGACTGGTTCGACATGTCGCTCGGCGCCATCGTCGACGGGGAGCGGGTCGATCTTGCCCCCGCGATCCTGCCGCTGCTGGCGCGCTTCAACGATCTGGTGGCCCGGCACGGCACGACCGGCGCGATCGCGCGCCTGTCGGAAGCGGGACCGCCGCGCACCATCCGGCTGGCGGACGGGCGACGCGCCGCGCTGCCGCAGGCGCGGCTGGTCCCCTTCGTCGTCGCGCTCGCCGAGCTCTTCGGCAGCGAGGGCGCGGGACGCGGCGGCAAGATGCGGCTGTCGCGCACGCGCGCCGCAGCGCTTGCCGCGCTCGACGCGACGGTGAGGCCGCGCTGGTTCGGCGGCGAGCGGCTGCATCGCTTCGCCGAGCGGCTGCGCGGCTTCACCGCGGTCGCACCGGTCCAGCCGCCGGCGGGCTTCACGGGCGACCTGCGCGGCTATCAGCGCGACGGGCTCGCGTGGCTGCAGTTCCTGCGCGAGTACGGTCTCAACGGCATCCTTGCCGACGACATGGGGCTGGGAAAGACCGTGCAGGCGCTCGCGCATCTGCTGATCGAGAAGGAGAGCGGGCGCGCCGACCGCCCCAGCCTGGTCGTCGCGCCGACCAGCCTGATCGCCAACTGGCGCCTGGAAGCCGCGCGCTTCGCGCCGTCGCTGCGCGTCGCGCTGTGGCACGGCGAGGATCGCGCGCAGGGCGCGCTCGCCGGCTGCGACCTTGCGATCACCAGCTATGCGCTGCTGGCCCGCGACCGCAAGCAACTGGCGGCGCAGGAGTTCCACGTCGTCGTCCTCGACGAGGCCCAGGCCATCAAGAACCCGATCGCCCATGCGACCCAGGCGGCGCATGCGCTCAAGGCGCGCCACCGCATCTGCCTGACCGGGACGCCGCTCGAGAACAATCTGGGCGAGCTCTGGTCGATCATGCATTTCCTCAACCCCGGGCTGCTCGGCGACGCCAGGCGCTTCGTGCGCGACTTCCGCACGCCGATCGAGAAGCACGGCGACGCGCAGAGGCGCGATGCGCTGGCGGCGCGCGTGCGACCCTTCCTGCTGCGCCGGACGAAGACCGCAGTCGCGCGCGATCTTCCCGCGCGCACCGAGATCGCGGAGCGTCTGGAGCTGGGCACGGCGCAACGCGACCTCTACGAGAGCATCCGCATCGCCGCCTATGGCAAGCTGCGCGAGGAGATCGCGGCCCGCGGTCTGGCGCGCAGCCACATCGCGGTGCTCGACGCGCTGCTCAAGCTGCGGCAGGTCTGCTGCGATCCACGGCTGCTGAGGCTCGAGCATGGCGGCCGCGAGGCCGGATCGGCCAAGCTCGAGCGCCTGCTCGAGATGCTGCCGGAGATGCTCGCCGAGGGTCGGCGCGTTCTGATCTTCTCGCAATTCGCGAGCATGCTGGCGCTGATCGCCGAGTCCCTCGACGCGGCCGCGATCGCCCATGTCGTCCTGACCGGCGACACGCGCGACCGGCAGACGCCGGTGCGGCGGTTCCAGGCTGGCGAAGTCCCGGTTTTCCTGATCAGCCTCAAGGCAGGCGGCGTCGGCCTCAACCTGACCGCGGCCGACACGGTGATCCTCTACGATCCGTGGTGGAACCCGGCGAGCGAGGCCCAGGCGATCGATCGCGCGCATCGTATCGGCCAGGACAAGCCGGTCTTCGCCTATCGGCTCGTCGCGCTCGGCACGGTCGAGGAGAAGATGCTCGAATTGCAGGCACGCAAGCGCGGTCTCGCCGACGCGCTGCTCGCCGGTTCCGCCGCCGCCAGCGCCGAGATCACCGAGCGCGATCTGGAAGCGCTTTTCGCGCCGCTGGCCTGAACGGGTTCAGAACCAGCCCTTCGCCTTGAAGAACAGATACGGCACGACCGCCGACAGGATCATCGCGCCGATCGCCATCGGATAGCCGTAGGTCCAGTCGAGTTCGGGCATATGCTTGAAATTCATGCCGTAGAGGCTGGCCACCAGCGTCGGCGGCAGGAACACGACCGCGGCGACCGAGAACAGCTTGATGATGCGGTTCTGCTCGATGTTGATCATGCCGAGCGTCGCGTTGAGCAGGAAATTCACCTTGCTGGTCTCGAAGCCCGCATGCTCCGCCAGCGAGGCGATGTCCCGGTTCGCGGACTTGATGCGCGCCTTGAGGTCCTTGGATTCCTTCTTCGGCCAGCCGTCGATCACCGCTCCGAAGAAGCTGATCGCGCGCGAGACCGACAACAGGCTCTCGCGCACCGTGGAGGCGAGGTCGTCGTTGCGCGCCAGCGTCTTCAGCACCGCCTGCAGGTCGCGCTCGCCGCCGGGACGGCTCGGCGTGGTGTCGAAGATCGTGCGGCTGGTCTGGTCGAGGTCGATGCTGACGCGCTCGAGGATGTCGGCGAAGCGGTCGATGAAGGCCTCGAGCAGGCCCAGCAATGCGTCTTCGGCCCCGGTGCAGGCCCCGGGCTGGCGCGCCAGCCTGGCGGCATAGCTGGCGACCGGCCGCGGGTCGACATGCCGCAACGTGACCAGCGTCTGGCGCGAGAGCACGAAGGTGACGGGATCGGCGCCGGGGTGCGGATCGTCGGCGCGGTTGAGGATGGTCGCGGTCAGGTAGATCGCGTCGCCCTCGACATAGAGCCGCGACGACGGCTCGATCTCGCGCATCTCCTCGCGCGACGGCAGCGACACGCCGAGTTCGGCCTCGACCAGCGCGCGCTCCTCGGCCGTCGGCTCGAACAGGTCGTACCACAGGGCGCCGCGCGGCAATTCCTGGCCGGCGAGCCACTCGCGGCGTTCGACCAGCGTCTGTCGGCGGACGAAGACGAAGAGCATGCGGCCTCGCGATAACCGCCTGTGTCTATATCACCCGCCTCGCGCGTCTGGCAGTGACGGATGCGCGACGACGCTCAGCCCCAGCTGCGCACCGGACCGACGTCGAGATGCAGGAAGTCGCGGCGCGGATAGGTGCCGACCCCGCCGGCCTGGAGCGAGAGCGCCGCCCGTCGCAACTGCGGCAGACGGAACCCGGTCACGCGGATATCCACCGCCTTGCCTTCCATGTGGAAGCTGTTGCGCGCGACCCTGCGGTCGGTCTTGCGGGCGATCGCGTTCGACCGCGGCGAGCGGTAGCCGGAGACGACCTGGAGCGGCTCGCCGGTGCCGAGCGTGCGCTGCAGGCGTGCCATGACGTCGATGAGACGCGGGTCGATGCGATGGGTGTCGTCGTTCGGATCGCGCAGCAAGCGGCCGATCTGCGCGACGGCTTCGGGCAGATAGCGGCCATCGGCGTGGTAGACGCCCCTGAAGCTCTCGCCCGCCTGGGGTCGCACCAGGAACAGGCGCCGGGGACCGGCGACCGGCGCCGAGACGCGGGCGGCGGCGATCGCCGGAGCCGCGCCGAAAAACGCCAGGCTGCACAATCCGGCGGCCAGACCCAGCATGCCGCGGCGGGCGATCGGCGGCATGCCGGTTCGGCCGGTCAGCCCTGGCTCGAGGTCGAATTCCCCGGGGGCAGGCGGCGCATGGTCCCGCATGGCGACACCTCTGTAGCAGATTGCAACAAGCCGTGATCCGAACGGTTGATGCCAGCGCGGGCATCTCCGGGCAAGCCGGAAAGATGAAATTTCCGAAAGGTTCTGTGGATAACTACGCGCCGTCGCCTGCGCCGCCGAGCAAATCATTGAACGGGATAGAAATTTCCAGCCTTGCACGCTCCCTTGACGGCGCGCCACGATTGCTACTCTATATCTAGGAGGTAGTAGCCGCCTGCCCACAACCCCTTGATGCGGAGGATCCTCCATGGAATGGACCGACGAGCGTATTTCCGAGCTGACGAAGCTCTGGAACGAGGGGCTTTCCACCGCCGAAATCGGCAAGATGCTGGGAATCTCGAAGAACGCGGTCGTGGGCAAGGCGCACAGGCTGCGGCTCGCGGCCCGTCCGTCACCGATCCGCCGTCTGGTCATGCGGCCCTCGGCGCCGCGCATGCCGCGCGCCACGCGGCCCGCCGCGATCCCCTCGCTGCCCGCCACGGTCGCGATGGTCGCGCCTGCGAAGCCGCCCGCGGGCGTCGTGGCGCCGCAACCCGTGCCGCGGCCGCGCATCGAGGTGCCCGCCGCCCAGCTCTCCAACCAACGCTGCATGTGGCCGGTCGGCCATCCCGGCGACGGCGACTTCCATTTCTGCGGCGAGCGCGCACTGGTCGGCAAACCATATTGCGCCTCGCATTGCGCCGTGGCCTATGTGAAGGCCAAGCCGAAGGCGGGCGAAGCCGCCTGACGTCCCGGCCGCGGGCGGCAGACAGCCGGACGCGGCCGCCACGCCTCCGGGAGCGAGGGAGATGTCCGAGCCGAAGGGTCTGCTCGTCGCCAGAAGCGCGCGCGCCCATGTGCTGCCTTTGCCGATCGCCAACCGGCACGGCCTGATCGCCGGCGCCACGGGAACCGGCAAGACCGTGACGTTGCGGGTGATGGCGGAGAACCTCTCCGCCGCCGGTGTCCCGGTCTTCCTGGCCGACGTCAAGGGCGACCTCGCGGGGCTCGCGCAGCCCGGAGAGGAGAACCCCAAGTTCCTGGCCCGCGCCACGGCGCTTGGCGTCGAGCGGTTCGCCTTCGAAGCCTGCCCCGTCGTCTTCTGGGATCTGCTCGGCGAGCAGGGCCATCCGCTGCGCGCCTCGGCGTCGGAGATCGGGCCGATGCTGCTGGCCCGGCTGCTCGATCTCAATGAAACCCAGGCAGGCGTGCTCCAGATCGCCTTCCGCTACGCCGACGACAACGGACTGCTGGTCGACGACATCAAGGACCTGCGCGCCCTGCTTGCCGATGTCGCCGCGCGGGCCGACGAACTGCGCGCCGGCTACGGCAACGTCACCGGAGCATCCGTCGGCGCGATCCAGCGCGGTCTGCTCGCGCTCGAGGCCCAGGGCGGTGACCGTTTCGTAGGACTGCCCTCCTTCGACGTCGGCGATCTGCTGGCGCGCGACGGACGCGGCCGCGGCCTGGTGCATGTGCTCGCCGCCGACCGGCTGATGATGCGGCCGAAGCTCTACGCCACCTTCCTGCTCTGGCTGCTCTCCGAGCTGTTCGAGACGCTGCCCGAGGTCGGCGATGTCGATCGGCCGAAACTGGTGTTCTTCTTCGACGAAGCCCACCTGCTCTTCGCCGATGCGCCCGCGGCGCTGGTGCAGAAGATCGAGCAGGTGGTGCGGCTGATCCGCTCGAAGGGCGTGGGCGTCTATTTCGTGACCCAGAACCCGCTCGACCTGCCCGAGACGGTTCTCGGGCAGCTCGGCCACCGCGTGCAGCACGCGTTACGCGCCTTCACGCCGCGCGACCAGAAGGCCGTCCGCGCGGCGGCGGAAACCTTCCGCCCGAACCCGCGGCTCGACGCCGCGGCGGCTATCGGCGAACTCGCCGTCGGCGAGGCCCTGGTCTCGTTCCTCGACGCATCCGGAACGCCCGAGATGGTCGAGCGCGCGAAGATCTGTCCGCCGCGTACCCGCCTCGGACCGCTGCGTGCGGAAGAACGACGCGCGGCGCTCGACGCCAGTCCGTTCCGCGGCCGCTACGACCAGGCCGAAGACCGCGAGTCGGCGGCGGAGCGCCTCGCCGCCGACGCGCCCACGCAAGGCGGCGGAATCGCCGGCACGCTGGGCGGCATCCTCGGCGGCGGCGCATCCGCTCCGCGCGGTCCGCGCCGCCGGCAGCCGGAGAGCATCGGCGCGACGATCGTCAAGAGCGTCGCGCGCAACGTCGCCGGCCAGATCGGCCGCGAGATCGGCGGCGCCGTGCTGGGCCGCTATGGCCGCAGCGCGGGCGCGGCCATCCTGCGCGGCGTTCTCGGATCGATCCTCAAGGGACGATGAGCGAGCCGACGCCAGCAGCGCAGCCGCGGCCCTTCGAGGCGATCCTCGCGGCGATCGAGGCCAAGCGCTACCCGGAGGCGGTGGCGCTCGCGGAAGCCGCCGTGCGCGAGACGCCCGAGCGGTCGGATGCGTGGAATGCCCTGGGCGTGGCGCTGCGCGTCTCGGGCGATCCGCGCGCGGCGATGGGCTGCCACCGTCGCGCACTCGATCTCACGCCCGGCAGCGCGGCAGCGCTGGTCAATCTGGGCAACGCCGCGCTCGAACTGGATCGCGTCGACGAGGCGGGCGCGCTGCTGCGCGCGGTGGCCGCCCAGCGGCCGACCGCGAAATACCAGTCCGATCTGGGCCACGTGCTCAACGATGCCGGGCTCTATCGCGACGCCCTGGCGGCCTTCGACGCGGCGCTCGCGCTCGAGCCCGGGAATGCGCGCGCGCGCTGCGAGCGCGGGCAGATATTGCTGCGGCTGGGTCGCCATAGCGAGGGCTGGTCCGACTTCGCGTCCCGCTGGGAGCTGACCGAGCTTGGGCCGATGCCGAAATATCCGACGCCGCTATGGGACGGGCGCCCGGTCGAAGGCACGGTCATTCTCTGGCCCGAGCAGGGTTTCGGCGACGCCATGCTCTCGGTGCGCTTCCTGCCCGCGCTGCGCGGGCGCGTCGGACGCTTCGTTCTCGGCGCAAAACCGGAATTGCTGCGGCTCTTCTCCGGGCTGCCTGGCGCCGACGCGGTCGTCAGGCTCGGCACGCAGCAGCCCAAGCACGCCGCGCATGCGCCGCTGATGAACCTGCCGGGCATGGTGATGCGTTCGCCCGCCGATCTGCCGCCGCCGGCACGGTTGAACGTGCCGCCCGAGGCGCGCGCGCGCATGGCGCCGCTGATCGCCAGGGCCGGCAAGCGGCTCAAGGTCGGCATCGTCTGGTCGGGCAGCGTCACCTTCAAGGCGAACGCCCAGCGCGCCACCGGGCTCGACCGCTTCCTGTCCTTCGCCGAGGTGCCCGGCGTGCAGCTGTTCAGCCTGCAGAAAGGACCGCGCGCATCCGAGCTGGCCGCATCCGGCGCGCGCAACTTCATCGTCGACCTCGGCAGCCAGTGCGAGGATTTCGCGGACACCGCTGCCGCCGTCGAGGCGCTCGATCTGGTGATCATGACCGATTCCTCGGTGGCCCATCTCGCCGGTTCGCTTGGCAAGCCGGTCTGGAACCTGCTGCCCTTCGCCGCCTACTGGCTCTACGGTCAGGACGCGACGACCACGCCCTGGTATCCTTCGATGCGGCTGTTCCGCCAGCCCGCGCCGGGCGCCTGGGACCCGGTCTTCGCGGCGGCGCGCCGCGCCCTCGAGGAACTGGCGCGCGGCGGCCGGCGAGCCTGAAGCGCGACCGGCGGCACATGGAGCGAATGAGGCGACGATGAGCACGAAGACCGCACAGCGGCGGGCCGATCCGGGCGCGCAGCCCTATGCGGAGATCCAGCGCGCGATCTCCGAGCGTCGGCACGCGGATGCGATCGCGCTGGCCGAGCGCGTCGTCGCCGCGACCCCGCAACGCAGCGACGCCTGGAACGCGCTCGGCGTGGCGTTGCG
>JBIKXN010000269.1:0-5449 GCA_044355765.1 Alphaproteobacteria bacterium | reverse complement strand
CGCTGCCGTTCACCAGCAGTTTCCAGTCGTTCATCTCGGCCTGCGACAGGCCCGATTCGCGCAGCAGCGCGCGCGCCTTGTCGAGATCGTAGGCGAAGCGCGTGTCGTAGGACCGGTCGGCGGCCGGGCTCGCGGGCGCCCAGGGCAGGGCGGTGACCTCGCCGAGCCCCGCATAGCCGACCCGCAGGATCGCGCGACGGTCCATCAGGAAGTTGAAGGCCTGGCGGTACTTGGCGTTGCGGAAGGGGCCGTGGGTCGACTTGATGCGGAAGGTCTGCACCAGCGGGCCGGGACCCTGGATCACCTGATAGCCGGCGTCGCGCAACCGGACCGCCGCGCGGCCATTGGCGCCGTAGATCAGGTCCACCGCGCCGGATTCCAGCGCCGCGGCGGCGGAATCGTTGTCGCTGAACACCGTCAGCACGATCTCGTTGCAGATCGGCTGTCCGGCGCGCCAGTAGTTCGGATTGGCGGTCATGCGCACGCGCTGGCCGAGCACGCGCTCGGCGAGCATGTAGGCGCCGCTGCCGGCGGGCCGCGTCTCGACCGTGTCGATCCCCGTATGGTCGATGACAGAGATGAATTGGAGGAAATCGGTGATCTGGCGGTCCGGGACCGGGGCGCTGAAATTGATCACCAGCGTATGCGGATCCGGCGCCGTCCAGTCCTTCACGAAGGACATCGTCGGGAAGACGTTCTTGCCGCGCCTCGGGTCAGCGCCCTTGGTCAGGGTCGCGGACACCGATTCCGCGGTCATCGCGGCGCCGCTGTGGAACTTGACGTCGCGGCGCAGCTTGATCGTGACGCCCAGATTGCCCGCGGCGATAGCCCAGGACTCGGCGAGGCTGGGCACCGCCTGTCCTTTGTCGTCGTATTCGATGAGGCTGTCGTAGAGGTTCTTGAAGAGCGGGAAATTGACCGCAAGGAAGGACTGCGGATCGAAATTGTTGATGTCCGCGAGCAGCGCGACGCGCAACCGGCCGCCCTTGAGAGCCTGCGCGGCGGCAGGCAGGCCGGCGAACGCCGTGGCGGCGCCGATCGCGAGCGACCCGGCGATGCCCTGCCGGCGCGTGAATCCGTTCTTCATCCGATCCCCCAGTTTGTTCTTCCTCGACGGGCCCTGCGCCCGCCCACGGATGCTTCGCGAGCGGGCCGGGCCTGTCAAAGATCATTTCACCGTCCGAAACCGCGATTTCGCCCAGCGGGGCGGGTCGCGGTCAGCGGAATCCCATCGTGCGGCAGACCAGGATGTTGTCGATGTCGAGCGTCACCCCGCCGATATTCTTGGCGGCGACGATCAGCCCGATGTCGAAGCTGTTCGTCGCGATGCCGAAGGAGGACTCGACGAGCACCCGGTTGAGGTTGTCGTAGGCTGCTTTCACCTCGGGCCCGGAGCCCAGTGTGCTGTCGACGCGGCGGATGGCCTCGACGTAATCGGGATGCGGATGCGGGTTGCCGAGCACCGGATTGTTGCTTGTGCGGTAGATCGAGTTGGTGGTCAGGCGGCTCGGGAATTTCTGCACGTTGCCGACCCCGCCGAAGATCGCGTCGAACTTGCCGGTCAGCATCGCGTCGGTCAGTTCGGCGCCCTGCTTGACGTCGAGATCGATCTTGATGTCGACCCGGGCCAGGGTGTTCTGGACGATCTGGCTGATCGCGAGGCTGTCCTGGTCGCCGCCGTTGACGACCAGCTTCCAGGCGCTCATTTCGGCCGGCGTGAGGCCTGACTCCCTCAGCAACGCGCGCGCCTTGTCGAGGTCGAAGGCGTAGCGGGCGTTGTAGGACGGGTCCGCCGCGGGGCTCGCCGGCGCCCAGGGCAGCGCCGTGACCTGGCCGAGGCCGGCATAGCCAACGCGCAGGATCGCGGCGCGATCCATCAGATGGTTGAAGGCCTGGCGGTACTTGGCATTGCGGAAGGGCCCGCGCGTGGTGTTGATGCGGAACACCTGCACCAGCGGGCCGGGACCCTGGAAGAGCTGGTAGCCGGCGTTGCGCAGGCGCACAGCGGCGCGCGCGCCGCCGCCATAGATCAGGTCGACCGCGCCGGATTCGAGCGCTGCGCTGGCGGCGTCGTTGTCGCTGAAGATCGTGAACACGACCTCGCTCGCGACCGGCTCGCCACTGCGCCAGTAGTTCCGGTTCGCGGTCAGCACGAGGCGCTGGCCGAGCACGCGCTCGGCGACGGTGAAGGGGCCCGTGCCGCCGGCGCGGGTCTCGACCGTGTCGATGACGGCGGGGTCGATGATCGCGATGAACTGCAGCAGGTCGGTGATCTGCCGCTCCGGCACCGGCGCCTTGAAGTTGAGCCGGATCGTGCGCGGGTCGACGACCGTCCAGTCCTGCACGATCGACATCGTCGGGAAGATGTTCTTGCCCTTCGCGGGGTCGGCGCATTTGCGAAAATTCGTGGCCACCGCCTCGGCGTCGAGCGACCCGCCGGCATGGAACCTGACGTCGCCGCGCAGCGTCATCGTCACCGACTTGCTGTCCGGCGCGATGGTCCAGGCCGAGACGAGGTTGGGGATCGCACGTCCCTCGGGCGTGTACTCGATCAGGCTATCGTAGCAGTTCTTCATGATCGGCATGTTGATCGACGAGAACTGGTGCGGATCGTAGTTGGCGATATCCGCGAGAAGCGCGACGCGGATCCGGCCGCCCCTGAGTGCCTGCGCCGAGGCCCCGACCGACGGCAACGCGGCGGCCGCCCCCAGCATCGCGGTTCCCTTGAGACCTGCCCTGCGCGTGAAACCCTTGGTCATGAGATCCTCCCTCCGCTGGCGCGCGGCCATCCGCCCGGACAGCCTATTGAACCCAGCTTTGGGAATCGCCGGGCGCGAGTCAAACCCCCGTTCCAGCCGCCGAAACGCCGGTATGTCAGCGCCAGGTCGCGACCGGTTCGAGCGGCCAGATCGGGCGGGGCAGGCGCCGCCAGGGCAGGGTCTCGACCTGCGACTGGCCGGGGCCCGTGGTGTCGACCCGGATCACGCGCGACGTGAGCGGTGCGAAATACTGGAAATTCGACGCGGTCTTGAGCACCGCCATCTTGTAGCCGCGCGGCTCGACCCCGAAGGCCCGGTACACGTCCGGAACGTTCCCGGCCAGGCCGCGCAGCTCGCTCACCAGCATCGTGACGGGGCCGACGTCGAAGATGACCGTCCGCCCCATGTCGACCTCGGGCTGGCTGTGGTCCGCGGCGCGGACCAGACCGCCGCCGACATGCCGCACCTTGCCGGTCACGGTCAGCGGCTTGAAGAATGCGGGCGCGGCGTGGCCGCCGACCGGCAGCGTCACGGTGGCGCCGACGCCGGCATCGGCGAGCCGGAACGCGGTCTGCGGCTCGATCAGCGGCACCAGCGCCGGTCCGGAGATGCCAAGCCGCAGCATCGCCTCCAGGATCAGGTTGCTGTCGCCGGCGGCGCCGCCGAACACGGTGTCGCCGGTGTCGCTGAGCGCGACGATGCCGGTCTTCTCGGCATCCGCCAGGCGCACCGCCTCGTCGATGGCGACGGCCTCGCGGATCTGGAACGCGTCGCGCATCGACCATGCGAGGTCGGCGAGTTCGTCGGCGAGACGCTCGGCGAGCCCGCGATCGCCGTCGGTCACGACGACCGTCGCCCAACCGCCTTCGGCGGCGTCGAGCCAGGGCTGCATCGGATAGTTCGACGCCTGAAGCACACGCGGGTCCGCGGCCTCCATCGCCCGCGCGCGGTCGAACCAGGTCTTCATCGGATGCCGCGAGGTGAGGAACTGCTCCTGATGCGTGACCATCGGCAGCTTGCGCCAGGCCATGACCGGCCTGACCTCGCCGGCGGCGATGCGGATCAGCAGTTCGGCGCCGATGCGACCAGTGTCGAACGGTTCGTGGGGCTGGGTGCGGTGGCCGACGATCGCCGTCGAGAGCTCGACCATGCGCCTGGTGATGTTGGCGTGGTGGTCCAGGCACAGGACGATCGGCACGTCCGGGCCCAGGACCTCGCGGCAGACCTCGAGCTGAGCGCCTTCGACGTCGTCGACGCCCTCGGCCGAGCACGCGCCATGCAGTTGCATCGCCAGCCCGTCGATGCGCCCGGCGCGGCGCAGGCCTTCGCGGATCTTGTCTTCGAAGAAGAGCCGGCACTCGGTGGTGATGCGGCCGCCTGCGGTCGCCCAGCCGCGGATGATCGGCACCGAGTCGATGGCGCGGCCCGAGGCCTCGACCGCTGCGAGATAGCCGCCGATCTGGCCGATGCCGCGCAGCTTTTCGAATATCGTCGTACCCTCGTAGAGGCCGAAGGATTCGAAGTCGCGCATGGTGGTCGGGACCGGATTGAAGTCGTTCGTCTCCTGTCCGACATGGATGACCGCGAGCCGCATGTGCTTCCCCCACTTGCCCGATGCCGGGTCGTTTACGACAGATGATGGACTGCGGCCAGACCGTGGACCGGCGTGTCGATCCCGGCATGGCGCGCCTTGAGCTGCAGCGCCAGGATCAGCGAGTAGAACCTGGCCTGGGCGAGGTTTCCGCCCATGAACCACAGCCCGTCCTGACGGGTCGGCTTCCACATGTTCCGCAGCTCGCCTTCCCACGGGCCGGGATCCTTCGCGGTGCCCGAGCCCAGCCCCCAGCATTTGCCGACCTTGTCCGCGACGTCCTGGCCGATGAGCTGCGCGGCCCAGCCGTTCATCGATCCGTAGCCGGTCGCGTAGACGATCAGGTCGGCCGGTAGTTCGCTACCGTCCGAGAGCACGACGCCCGTCGGCGCGATGCGCGCCACGCCGACCCGGCTGCGCAGCTTGATCCGCCCGTCCGCGATCAGCGCCGAGGCGCCGACATCGATGTAATAGCCGGAGCCGCGGCGCGCGTATTTCGCCGAGATGCCGGTGTTGTCCTCGCCGAAATCGAGCATGAAGCCAGCGCGCTCGAGCCCGGCGTAGAAAACGGCGTCATGCGCGCGCAGGCGCTCGTAGATCGGCGCGCTGCGCTCGGGCACCAGACCATGAGGAACGGAGGCGCCGAGGATGTCGCCGATGTCGGTGGTGATCCCGCGCGCCAGCGCGTCCTCCGACCATAGCGTGCTCCAGGTGAAGGCCATCAGCGTTTCCGAGCGCACGACCGTGGTCGACGAACGCTGCACCATCGTGACGTCGGCGCCGTGCTCCCACAGGTCGGCGCAGATGTCGTGGGCGGAATTGTTCGAACCGATCACCACGCAGCGCTTGCCGCGATACGCCTCGCCGGAGGGATGCCGGCTCGAATGGTGCTGGACCCCGCGGAATTCGGACATGCCCGGGAAATCGGGAACCTCCGGAACGCCGGCCATGCCGGTCGCAAGCACCAGATGCTTCGGGCGAAGCGTCACCGCCCGCCCGCCGCGGTCGACCTCGACCGTCCATTCCCCCGCTGCGTCGTCGTAGCGCGCGCGGGTGCAGGTCGCGGAGGTCCAGTAGTTCAGCTCCATCACCTTCGCGT
>JBIKXN010000015.1:0-17811 GCA_044355765.1 Alphaproteobacteria bacterium | reverse complement strand
CGGTGAGGGCGACGATGGCGCCGGACGGATCGCGCTGGACGTAGGGCACGGCTCAGCGCTCCCGCAACGCGCGCTCGCGCGCGCGCAGGATGGGCTTCAGCAGATAGTCGAGCACGGTCTTGCGACCGGTCAGGATCTCGACGCTGGCGGTCATGCCGGGGATGATCGGCAGGGGCTTGTCGTCCGGGCCCAGATGCGCCTTGCCGGTACGCAGCCGGACACGGAACCAGCGCTCGCCGCGCTCGTCCTGAATCGTGTCGGCCGAGATCTGCTCGAGTTCGGCGCGAAGTCCGCCATAGACCGAGAAGTCGTAGGCGGTGACCTTCACGATGGCCGGCTGGCCGGGACGCACGAAGGCGATGTCGGCCGGCCGCAGCTGCGCTTCGACCAGCAGCGTGTCCTCCAGCGGCACGATCTCGAGTATGTCCTGCCCAGGGCGGATGACGCCGCCCACCGTCGACACCTTGAGTTCCTTGATCGTGCCGCGCACCGGCGAGCGCACCTCCGTCCGCGTGACGCGATCGCGGTCGGCCTGCAGCTTCTCGCTCAGCGCCGCCAGCTGCGCGTTTCGCTGGTTCAGTTCGCTGCGCACCTCGGAGCGGAAGGTCGCGCGGCGTTCGGTCATCCGCTTCTGGACCTCGGCCAGGGCGGTGCGCGCGCGTGGCAGGGCGAGTTCCGAGGCCGTGAGCTGGCCCTGGATGTCGTTGAGGCGTTGCTGGATGCGGACCAGGTCGAGGCGCGAGGCCGCGCCGGCCCGCACCAGCGGCTCGATGATGGCAAGCTCGGTCTGGGCGAGGTTGCGCGCGCGGTCGAGCGACGCGATCCGCGCCTCGGTTTCGCGTATCTCGGCGCTGCGCTGCTCGGCCTGGTCGCGCAGCACCGCGAGGCTGGCCTCCATCTGCTCGCCGCGGGCGGCCATCAGCCGGCGCTCGGCGGCGACGATCTCGGGCGACTCCGCGAGCAGGTCGGCGGGAAACTCCGGCTCGGCGCGCTCGTTCGCCTCGGCGTCGAGACGCGCGATGGCGCCGCGCAGCGCCGCGGCCTGCGCGCGGCTGCCCTGCAGGTCCGCTTCGGCGGAGGTGTTGGCGATGCGGATCAGCACGTCGTCGCGCGCGACGATCTGCCCGTCGCGCACCAGGATCTCGGAGACGATGCCGCCCTCGAGGTTCTGGATCACCTGGACGCGCTGCGACGGGATGATGCGCCCGTCGCCGCGCGTCACCTCGTCGAGCGGAGCGTTGTCCGCCCAGAGCAGGAACCCGCCCAGCAGAAGGACGACGAGCAGCGACACCGTCCAGCCGAGCCGGCGGATCCCGGCATGCGCCGTCAGCGCGCCGTCGGGCGCGAATTCCGGGTCGATCCGTCCGCGCCTCGCCATCACGCGCCCCGCGGCTGGCCGCGGATCGCGCCGGCCTGCAATTCGGCGATCACCTTGTCGCGCGGACCGTCGGCGACCAGGCGCCCCTGGTCCATGACGATCAGCCGGTCGACGAGCGACAGCATCGATCCGCGGTGGGTGATGAGGATCAGGGTCCGGCCCTGCAGCATCTCGAGCAGCCGCGCCTTGAAGCGCTGCTCCGAGGTCGAGTCCATCGAGCCGGTCGGTTCGTCGAGCAGCAGCACCGGCGGATCCGCGACCAGCGCGCGGGCGATGGCGACGGCGGCGCGCTGGCCACCGGAGAGATAGCGACCCTGCTCGCCGACCTGCATGTCGTAGCCATGCGGCTTCGACTTCACGAAGTCGTCGACGCCCGCGACGGCCGACGCGCGCAGCAGCGCCTCGTCGTCCGCGAAGGGCGCGCCGATAAGGATGTTGTCCTTGACCGAGCCGAAGACCAGATGCGCGTCCTGCGGGACGTAGCCGATCTGGCGCCGCAGTTCGGCCGGATCGATCTGGCGGATGTCGGTGCCGTCGACCAGGACCGCGCCCTCGGTGGGCCGGTACAGGCCGGTGACGAGCCGCGCGAGCGTGCTCTTGCCCGAGCCCACGCGGCCGACGATGCCGACGCGCTCGCCGGCCCCGACGAAGGCCGACACCCTGGTGACCGCCGGGGGCGGCGGGGCCGCGAGCGGACCGACCGCCGCGGCGGGATAGGCGAAGGTCACATCCCGCAGTTCGATCTGTCCGCGTAGCGAGGGCCGGGCGACATAGGTCTCGCCGGCGTCGCGCTCGCGCGGCGCGCGCATCAGGCGCTGCAGCGCACGCAGCGCCATGAAGGACTGGTTGACACGCACGATCAGCGCCGAGATCTGCCCGAGCGGCGCCATCGCGCGGCCGGTCAGGATCGATGCGGCGATCAGCGCGCCCATCGTCAACTGGCCGAGCGCGATCATGTGGACACCCGCGAAGATGACCATGGCGCTGGCGACCGACGTCGCGAGCGTCGTGAAGTTGATCGCCAGCGTGGAGAGCACGCGCGTGGTCATCGCCGACGCCGCGCCGGCGGCGACGGCCCGTTCCCAGAGCCGCTGGGTGCGGCCCTCGCCGCGGGCGAGCTTGATCGTCTCCAGTCCCTCGATCGCCTCGACGAGGATCGAATGCTTCTGCGCCGCCTCGGCCTGGTTGCGCTCCACGGCGCGCGCCAGCGGCCATTGGACGGCCATGCCGGCGAGGACGACGAGCGGCATGGCGACGATCGGGATCCAGGCGAGCGGGCCCGCGAGCATCCAGGTCGCGGCGACGAAGATGCCGACGAAGGGCAGGTCGACGAGCGCGACCAGCGTCGCCGAGGTGAAGAAGTCGCGCAGCGCCTCGTAATCGCGCACGTTGCTCGCCAGCGCGCCGGTGGATTGCGGCCGCGCCTCGAGGCGCATCGCCAGGATGTGCTCGACGAGGCGCGAGGCGATCACCGAGTCGGCGGCCTTTCCGGCCGCGTCGATGAAATAGGCGCGCGCCGTGCGCAGCAGGAACTCGAACACGTTGACCGCGAGGACGCCGATTGTCAGCACCCACAGCGTCTCCATCGCGTTGTTCGGCACCACACGGTCGTACACGTTCATCGCGTAGACCGAACCGACGAGACCGAGAAGGTTGATGGCGACGGCGGCCACCGCCACATGCCCGTAGACCGGCCACAGCTCGCCCAGCGTGCGCCAGAACCAGTTCGTCTCGTGGCTCGGCCGGTCATGGCCCGAGCGCAGATCGGGACCGTGACGCACCTTGATGAACAGCACGGTGCCGGCGAAGGCGCGCTGCAGTTCCCCCGTCGTCAGCGTCTTGGCCCCGCCGCGATTCGCCGGAAGCAGGATCTCCGCCGTGTCGCCCGACCGGCGGACGAGGACGCAGGCCTCGCCATCGGCGAGCAGGAGCACGCAGGGCAGGTTGAGCGGCGAGATTTCGGAGATGCTCGCGCGCCGCGCCGCGCGCGCGCTCAGGCCGGCGCGCTCGGCCGCCCGCAGGAAAAGTCCGGGTGTCGCCTTTTGCGCATGCAGCGGCAGTCCCGAGCGCAGGGTCTCGAGGCTGGTGGGCTTGCCGAGCAGCGTCGCGGCCAGGGCAAGGCAGCCGAGGAGCGGGTCGTCCCAGCCCGGATCGAGCCCCTCGCCGACGGCACGGGCGCGTTCCGTCTGCGCCGGGCGGTCGACCGCCGCGACCGCTGGATCGCCTGGATCGGTCATTTCTGGCACTGGCATCTCGAGCTTTGGCCGGGGGGCGCAGGCGGCATGGGCGACCACCGGGATCGTTGTGGTGTCCGCGGCGCGTCGGCGGACGGCGTTTTTCGCTTCAGAAAGAAGGATATCGGATACAAATGGCCGAAAATGATATAAACTTAGGTTCCTGCAGCGGACGAAAAGCGTCAAGATATCTTTACGTTTTTATTTGGGGCTGGCACTTGACGAGACGGATTTCAACGGCGCGGGTTCTATCAGTCGCGGGGGTGCTGTGGGCGCTTTGCGCCGCTGGTGGCGCGTGCGGTCCGGCCAGCGCACAGACCTTGCGCGATACGGCGCGCGAGGCGGTCCGCACCAGCCCGCGGATTGATGTCGTGGCCCGCAACCGCGAGGCGGTCGGGCAGGAACTCGCGCGCGCGCGCGGCCAGTACCTGCCGCAGATCGACCTCAGGGTCGGCGCCGGACCCGAACGCACGGAAAACGCGACCACGCGCGCGCGCGGCGGTTCGACCAGCCTGACCCGCCGCGACAGCGGCATCTTCGCCACGCAGCGCCTGTTCGACGGCTGGGAGACCGACAGCGAGGTCGAACGCCAGAAGACCAGGGTCGAGTCTGCCGCCAACCGGATCGGCGAGGCGGTCGAACTGGTGGCGTTCGACGCGGTCGAGGCGCATATCGAAGTGCTGCGGCAGCGGACGCTGCTCGACCTCGCGGCGACGAACGTGCTCGCCCACCGCGCCATCGTCGAGAAGGTGCAGGCGCGCTCGGCGGAAATGACCCCCTTCGGCGAGGCCGAACAGGCCAGCGCCAGGCTCGACACCGCGACCGCGACCGAGATCGAGACGCGCGGCGCGCTCGAGGACGCCGAGAACCGCTATATGGCATTGGTCGATCGGATGCCGGGGCAACTCGAACCGGCGCCGTATCCGACCGCCGCGATGCAGGAATTCGGCACGCTGGACAGCCTGATAGAGCGGGCGCGGCGCAACAACCGCACGCTGCAGGTGACGCAGAGCGACATCCGCGTGTCGGAACGCGAAGTGGAGGCCGCCGACAGCGCCTTCTACCCCAAGGTCAATCTGGAATTCGGCGCCAGCCGCAACCGCAACGCCGACGGTACCCGCGGCGACGACAACGACGCATCGGCGCTCGTGGTCATGCGCTGGAATCTCTATCGCGGAGGTTCCGACATCGCGCAGCGCCGTGTCGCTCTCGGCCGCATGTCGCAGACCATCGCCCAGCATCACGTCGCCGCGCGCGCGACCGAGGAAGAGGTCCGCCGCGCATGGATCCTGCTGCAGGCCGCCGAGGCACGTATTCCGGTGCTGGCGGCCGCGGTCGAGAAGAACATCCGCGTGCGCGATACCTATACGACCCAGTTTCTCACCCGCGATCGCAGCCTGATCGACGTGCTGAACGCCGAGAACGAACTGTTCGTATCGAACGGACGCCTGGTCTCGGCGGAGACGGCGCGCGTCGCCGCCGCCTATCGTCTGCTCGCGGCCACGGCCGAACTCGTGCGCGCGCTGGACATCGGGGACGTTGTGTCGACCGATCCCGCGCAGCCTCCGGCCATCCCCGACGATCCGCGGCGCATGCCCGGGCGCTGACCGCGGCGCGACCGCCATGTCCGACGCGACCGAAGCGCAGGGCGCCGCAGCGCCAGGGCCGCTCGCCGGCACGATCGTCCTCGATCTGACGCGCGTGCTCGCCGGCCCCTATTGCACCATGGTGCTGGCCGATCTAGGCGCGCGCGTGATCAAGATCGAGCCGCCCGTCATGGGCGACGATTCGCGCCATATCGGCCCGTTCGTCAGGGGCAAGTCGGCCTATTTCATGTCGATCAACCGCGGCAAGGAATCGATCGCGCTCGACCTCAAGGCGCCGGACGACCGCGCGGTCTTCGAGCGTTTGCTCGGTATCGGCGACGTGCTGGTCGAGAACTATCGCGGCGGAACGATGGAGAAACTCGGCTATGGCTGGGACGCGTTGCATGCGCGCTTCCCGCGTCTGGTCTACGCCGCGGCCTCCGGCTTCGGCCATAGCGGTCCGTATCGCAGCCGTGCCGCATACGACATGGTGGTCCAGGGCATGGGCGGGATCATGAGCCTGACCGGGCATCCGGGCAGTCCGCCCACGCGCGTCGGGACCTCGGTCGGCGACATCACCGCAGGACTCTTCACCGCGATCGGGATCGCCGCCGCGCTCGCGGAGCGCGCGCGCAGCGGCCTCGGCCGCAAGGTGGATGTGGCGATGCTGGACTGCCAGATCGCGATCCTGGAGAACGCCATCGCGCGCTACGTCTCGACCGGGCAGGTCCCCGGGCCGCTGGGCGCACGCCATCCCTCGATCACGCCGTTCGAAGCGTTCCGCACCTCGGATGGCTGGATGATCATCGCCGCCGGCAACGACGGCCTGTTCCGCAGGCTCGCCGAGGCGCTCGGGCGCGCCGATCTGGGCGACAATCCGCTGTTCGCGACCAACGAACTGCGCACGCGCCATGCCGCGGCGCTGAAGGCCGAGATCGAGCAGGCGCTCGCCGCCGCCGATACCCGCCATTGGCTTGCGGCGATCGATGCCGCGGGCGTGCCGTGCGGGCCGATCAACGATGTCGCCCAGGCGCTCGCGGACCCCCAGATAGCGAGCCGCAACATGGTCGTCACGGTTGACGATCCGGATGTCGGGACGCTGCGGATGGCTGGCAACCCGATCAAGCTGTCCGGCGTCGCCGACCCGCCGACCCGCCGTCCCGCGCCCGCGCTGGACGCGGACCGCGCCGCCATCCTCGCCGAACTCGGCCTCGCCTGAGCGACCGCGGCGCTGCTGCGGAGCACGGGCTTGGAGACGATGCCGCGGACCTGTAGCCTTGGGCTCCCAAAGCGGGGCGCGCGCTCCGCCAGCCAGGAGGCATGCGCATGAAGAATCTCGTCAAGCTGGCCGCCACCGCGGCCGTCGCCCTTCTCGCCGCCTCGGCCGGAGCGCAGGATTTCGCGCCGGCCATCGTCTTCGACATGGGCGGCAAGTTCGACAAGTCGTTCAACGAAGCCGCGTTCAACGGCGCGGAGCGCTTCAAGCGCGAGACCGGCATCGCCTATCGCGAGTTCGAGGTCACGGCCGAGGCCCAGCGCGAACAGGCCCTGCGCAATCTCGCGCGACGCGGCGCGACCGTGATCGTCGCGGTTGGCTTCGCCCAGGCGGTGCCGGTGAAGGGCGCCGCCGAGGAATTCCGCAACGTGAAGTTCAACATCATCGACGCGGTGGTCGATCTGCCGAACGTGCAGAGCTTCGTCTTCAAGGAGCAGGAAGGGTCGTTCCTCGCCGGGATGATGGCCGCGTCGGCCTCGAAGACCGGAAAGGTCGGTTTCGTCGGCGGGATGGACATCCCGCTCATCCGCGCCTTCGGCTGCGGCTACGCCCAGGGCGCGCGCTTCGTCAATCCGCGGGTCGAGATCATCCAGAACATGACCGGCACGACGCCGGCGGCGTGGCGCGATCCCACCCGCGGCGGCGAGCTTGCGCGCGCGCAGTTCGACCGCGGCGTCGACGTCGTCTACGCCGCCGCGGGCGGCACCGGGCTCGGCGTGCTCCAGGCCGCGAAGGACCAGGGCAAGCTGTCGATCGGCGTCGACTCGAACCAGAACCACCTGCATCCCGGCAGCGTGCTCACCTCGATGATCAAGCGCGTCGACGTCGCGGTCTACGAGGCCTTCAAGGCGGCGCGCGACAACAGCTGGCGCCCCGGCGTCCGCAATCTGGGGCTGAAGGAGGACGGCGTGGGCGTCGCGATCGACGAGCACAACCGTCGCCTGGTCTCGGCCGAGATGGAGGCTGCGGTCGGCAAGGCGCGCGACGAGATCGTCGCGGGACGCATCGCCGTCGTCGATTACCGGACGGCGAATTCCTGCCCCGTGCAGTGACCGCGGCGCCGCCGGCGATCGAGCTCGTCGGGATCGACAAGCGCTTCGGCGCGGTTCACGCCAACAAGGCGATCTCGCTGGTCGTGCCCGCAGGCACGATCCACGGGATCGTCGGCGAGAACGGCGCCGGCAAGTCGACCCTGATGAGCATCCTCTACGGCTATTACCGCGCGGATTCCGGCGAGATCCGCATCGGCGGCCGGGCCGTCGACATCGCTGCACCGCAAGACGCGATCGCCGCCGGAATCGGCATGATCCACCAGCATTTCATGCTGGTCGAGGACATGACCGTGCTCGAGAACGTCGTGCTCGGCGTCGAGGGCGGCTGGCGGCTCGGCCCCGGACTGGCCGCGGCGCGCGCGGCGCTGGCGCGGCTGGGCAGCGACTACGGGCTCGAGATCGATCCCGATGCGGTGGTCGCCGATCTGCCGGTCGGGCTGCAGCAGCGGGTCGAGATCCTCAAGGCGCTGTATCGCGGCGCCGACATCCTCATCCTCGACGAACCGACCGCCGTGCTCACGCCGCAGGAAGCGGAAAAGCTGTTCTTGATCCTTCGCGCGCTGAAACGAGAGGGCAAGACCGTCGTCCTGATCACGCACAAGCTGCGCGAGATCCTCGACGTGACCGACAGCGTGTCGGTGATGCGCCGCGGCGAGATCGTGGCGACGATACCGACGCACGCCGCGACGCGCGAAGCGCTCGCCGAGGCCATGGTCGGCCGCAAGGTGGTCTTGCGCGTCGACAAGGCGCCGCGTCCGCCCGGCGAGACGGTACTCGAGGTCCGGGACCTGCGCGTGCGCGACCGGGCCGGGCACGAGCGGGTGCGCGGCGTGTCTTTCGCGGTCCGTCGCGGCGAGATCGTCGGGATCGCCGGCGTGGCCGGCAACGGACAGTCCGAACTGCTCGACGCGCTCGCGGGCAGCGCGCCGCTCGCCGGCGGACGGATCGTCTTCAAGGGGCGCGACATCACGGATTCGCCGGCGCGCACCGCCGAGGGGCTGCGCGCGCTCGGCCTCGGCCACGTGCCCGAGGATCGCCATCGCCAGGGCCTGATCACGGCCTTCGACGCGAGCGAAAGCGCGATCCTGGGCCATCATGCCGAGCCGCGCTACAACCGCGGGGCGTTGCTGCGTCGCGGTGCCGTGCTCGGCGACTGCGACCGGCTGATGGGGCAGTTCGACATCCGGCCGCGCGCGCCGCGCCTGATGACCGCGCTGTTTTCCGGGGGCAACCAGCAGAAGATCGTGCTGGCACGCGAGATGGACAGGGCGCCCGACCTGCTGCTGGTCGGTCAGCCGACCCGCGGCGTCGACATCGGCGCGATCGAGTATATCCATCGCAGGCTGGTGGAACTGCGCGACGCCGGCGCGGCGATCCTGATGGTCTCGGTCGAGCTGGACGAGATCCTGGCCCTGTCCGATCGCATCCTCGTGATGTTCGCGGGCCGGATCGCGGGCGAACTCGCGGCGGCGGAGGCCGACGAGCGGCGGATCGGGCTTCTGATGGCGGGCGCGGACGCCGCCGCGGCATGAGCGCCGGACGACTGCCTCGTGTCATCGACTGGGTGCTGCTGCCCGCCGCCAATCTCTGCGCCGCCTTCCTCGTCTCCGGCCTGGTGGTGCTGGCTGTGGGCGAGAACCCGCTGCGCGCCCTGGCGCTGCTCGTCGAGGGGGCGGTCGGTTATCCCGAGGCGATCGGCTACACGCTCTACTATGCGACGAGCTTCGCGTTCACCGGGCTCGCGGTCGCGATCGCCTTCCACGCGGGCCTGTTCAACATCGGCGGCGAAGGCCAGGCCTATGTCGGCGGGCTGACCGCGACGCTGGTCTGCCTCGGGCTCGATTTCCTGCCTGCGCCCGTGATCGTGCCGCTTGCGATTCTTGCCGCCGCCGCCGGAGGCGCGGCCTGGGCGGCGATCCCGGGATGGCTCCAGGCGCGACGCGGAAGTCACGTGGTCATCACGACGATCATGTTCAACTTCATCGCCGCCGCCGCGATCACCTGGCTCCTGGTCAATGTCCTGATCAAGCCGGGCCAGCAATCTCCCGAGACGCGCCACTTCGCCGAGCATGCCTGGATCCCGACCGCGCAGGCCGTCCTCGGCGCGCTTGGCGCGCCGATGCCGCGGTCGCCGCTCAACCTGTCGTTCCTGCTGGCGATCGCGGCAGCGGTCGCGGTGTGGGCGTTCCTCTGGCGTACACGCTGGGGCTATGCGCTGCGCGCGGCCGGCCACAGCGAATCGGCGGCGATCTACGCGGGCATCGACACGGGACGCGTCGTGATCGTCGCGATGCTGTTGTCCGGCGCGCTCGCTGGCCTGGTCGCGGTGAACGAGGTGCTGGGGGTCCAGCATCGCCTGGTGCTCAACTTCGTCGGCGGCGCGGGATTCGTTGGTATCGCGGTCGCGCTCATGGGGCGCAACCATCCGGTCGGGATCTGTCTTGCGGCACTGCTGTTCGGGGCGTTGTACCAGGGGGGCGCGGAACTGGCATTCGAGATGCCGGACCTCACCCGCGATATGGTCGTTGCGATCCAGGGACTCGTGATCCTTTTCTGCGGCGCTCTCGAGCGCCTGTTCCGGCGGCCAGCCGAACGCCTCTTCGCGCCGCGGGCCGCGGCCGGAGGCGAGCGGTGAGCGAGGTCGTCGATATCCTGACGTCGATATCCGCGGCCACGCTGCGGGTCGCCGCGCCGCTTGTCCTGGCGGCGCTGGCGGGGCTGTTCTCGGAGCGTGCGGGGATCGTCAACATCGCGCTCGAGGGCAAGATGCTCGGCGCCGCATTCGCGGCCGCGGCGACGGCTGCAGTGACCGGATCCGCATGGCTTGGCCTGGGCGCAGCCATCGGTGTGTCGGTCGCCCTCTCGATGGTCCACGGCTTCGCGTCGATCACCCATGCGGGCAACCAGATGGTTTCGGGGATGGCGATCAACGTCGTCGCGCTGGGGCTGACGGCGGTGCTCGCGAACGCCTGGTTCCGCCAAGGGGGGCGGACCCCGCTTCTTGAACAGGGCGCGCGGTTCCGGCCGTTCGAGGCGCCGTTCGCCGAAACGTTGCGGGATATTCCGGTGCTCGGGCCGATCTACGCCGACGTGATCGGCGGCCACAACCTGCTGGTCTATGTCTCCTTCGCGCTGGTGCCGTTGGCCGCATTCGTGGTCGCAGGCACGCGGTTCGGGCTTCGGTTGCGCGCGGTCGGACAGAATCCCGGCGCCGTCGACACCGCCGGGATCGGCGTCGCCGGTCTGCGCTACGCGGCGCTTGGGGTGACCGGACTGCTCTGCGGCATCGCCGGCACGTATCTGTCGATCGCGCACGGAGCGGGCTTCCAGCAGGACATGACGGCAGGGAAGGGGTTCCTGGCGCTGGCGGCGCTCATCTTCGGAAAGTGGCGCGTCTGGCCGGCGCTGCTCGCGTGCCTGCTCTTCGCCTCCACCGATGCGCTGCAGATCAGGCTCCAGGGCGTGGCGCTGCCGCTGGTCGGCGTGGTTCCGATCCAGGCGATCCAGGCGTTGCCCTACATACTGACCGTGCTGCTGCTCGCCGGCTTCGTAGGCCGGGCAGTCGCGCCGCGTGCCCTCGGTCAACCGTACCTCAAGGAGAAGGGATGACAGCCAGACGCATCTATCTCGCCGGCCCCGACGTCTTCCTGCCCGACGCCCACGCGGCTGCGGCACGCAAGAAGGAACTGTGCCGACGCTACGGCTTCGAGGGGGCCTTTCCCTTCGACGCGGTGCTCGACTTCACGCGTCTGACCCCACGGCAGAAGGCGATGCGGATCTATCATTCCGACGTCGCGCTGATGGATTCCTGCGACATCTGCGTGGCGCACATGACGCCCTATCGCGGACCGTCGATGGATGTCGGCACCGCCTACGAGATGGGCTATATGCGGGCGCAGGGCAAGCCGGTGCTCGGCTACACCAACGTCGCTGGCGACGTCTTTGCCCGTACCGCGCAGTTCATCGGCGGCCAAGAGCGGTTGCGGCTGCGCGAGACCGGCGTCCACGAGGATCCGGATGCGATGATGATCGAGGGGATGGGCATGGTCGACAATCTGATGCTCGACGGCGCCGTGATCACCTCGGGTTTCGAGATCGAGATCTGTGCCGTTCCGCACGACCGGCGCTATATCGACCTGACGGGCTTCGAGCGATGCCTCGTTGAACTCAAGGCGAAGGGATTCTGATCCATGGGCGCAAAGGCCGTTCCCACGCTCCAGATCGACAACGACCGGGTCCGGGTGATCGAGTGGCGTTTCGCGCCCGGCGCCTCGACGGGGTGGCATCGACACGACTACGATTACGTGGTCGTGCCGATGACGACCGGACGGCTGAAGCTGGTCGACGCCCAGGGCGAGCGTTTCGCCGACCTGGTCGCCGGCGCGAGCTACACCCGCAAGGCCGGGGTCGAGCACGACGTGATCAACGCGAACGCCGAGGAATTCGTCTTCATCGAGATCGAGACGAAGTGACCGGCGCGCTCGCCGCGCCAGACCGGGGGAGAACAGCGATGCGCATGCTTTCGGACAACGAACTGGCAAGGCTGACCGCGGCCGAGGACGTCGCGGCGCCGACGCCCTTGCCGGTGCAGGTGATCTCCAGCGACGAATTCTTTCCGAGCCCGCAGACGCCGCGGCAGAAGCAGGTCGAGGCGCGGCTCAACGAACTCGCGGACATCCATGGCGGGCCGCGCGGCCTGTCGCGACGGGCCTTCTTCAAGACCGCCTCGGGCATGGCCGCGGCCTTCATGGCGATGAACGACGTCTATGGGCCGCTCTACGGCGTCGGCCGCGCCGAGGCGGCCGTGCCGGGCGCCGCGGAGGAACGGGTGGCGCAGTTCAGGGACCAGTTCGTCATGGACGTGCATACGCATTTCCTGCGCGACGACACCCGCCTGGAAGGCTTCGTGCGGGCCCGCGAGGCGGTCGGCAAGGCAGGCTGGAACCCGGCGCTGGTCGGCAAGCCGCAGACGATCGAGGACCTCAAATACGCGAACTGGTTCAAGGAGGTCTTTCTCGACAGCGACACCAAGGTGGCGCTGATCAGCGGCTCGCCTTCGGAAGACCGGCGCGACTGGTTCCTGACCAACGAGATGAAGCGCGACGCGCGCGCGAAGGTCAATCAGGCCGCGGGCACGCGGCGCTGCCTCAGCCACATGATCTTCGCCCCCGGCCACGACGGCTGGATGGAAGAGGTGGATCGGTCGCTTGCCGAGGACAAGGCGGATTCGGTCAAGGGCTACACGGTCGGCGACAACACCAACAAGCATCTCGCGCGCACGCCATGGCGGATGGACGACGAGAAGCTGATCTATCCTTTCTACGAGAAGATCCTGAAGGCCGGGATCGACATCGTGTGCGTCCACAAGGGACTCTACCCGCCCGAGACCGCGCAGCGCTTTCCGCATCTGACCGACTACGCGAAGGTCGACGACGTCGGCAAGGCGGCGCGCGACTGGCCGCAGATCCGCTTCGTGATCTACCACTCGGCCTTCCGCTGGACCGGCGCCGGGAATGCCGCCCGCGCGCTGGAGCAGTTCGAGCGCACGGGACGCGTCGAATGGACCAGCGATCTTGCCGAGATACCCGCCAGATACGGCGTGTCCAACGTCTACGGCGATCTGGGGCAGATCTTCGCGCAGACGACGGTGATCGAACCCCGGCTCTGCGCGGCGCTGATGGGCATGCTGGTCAAGGGGCTCGGCGCCTCCAACGTCGTGTGGGGCACGGACGCGGTCTGGACGGGTTCGCCGCAGTGGCAGATCGAGTCGCTGCGCCGGCTCGAGATCCCGGAGGACATGCAGAAACGCCATGGCTTCGCGCCGCTCGGCCCCGCCGACGGGCCGGTCAAGACCGCCATCTTCGGCGAGAACTCGGCGCGCATGTATCGCTACGATCCGCGCAAGGCCGGTCTGGAAAGCGACGGTTTCGCGGTCGCCAAGGCGGAGTATCTTCGCGGCGGCGCCGACCCCAGCAATCTTCGCTACGGCTACGTGCTCGCGGGCTGACCGCGGCGCAACGCGACCAAGGAGAGCGATCCGATGCCGCAACTCGCCAATCAGCGCACCGCCTGGTTCAACGGCGAATTCGTTCCCGAGAGCCAGGTCCTCATCCCGTTCCGCGACCGCAGCTGGAAATACGGCGACGGGGCCTTCGACATGACCCGGACCTTCGACGGCCGCGCCTTCCGTCTCAAGGAGCATATCGACCGCTTCTACAGGTCGATGAAATATCTGCGCATCGATCCCGGGATGTCACCGCGACAGATGATCGACCTGTCCGAGGAGGTCATCGCGCGCAACGAGCATCTGCGCGCGGCAGCCGGCGACTGGTGGGTCGGCCAGCGCGTCAGCCGCGGCGTCGACGCGGTCGGCGACGAGGGCTGGGAAAACACGGGCCCGCAGGTCGTGATCGAATGCACGCCGTTGCCGCTCAGCAGCAGGGCGAAGCATTATCGCGACGGCATCGACGTCTGGGTCCCCGCCGCGCGGCGCATCGCGCCGGACATGCTCAGCCCGCGCGCCAAGACCCACAACTATCTCAACATGATCGTGGCGGAGCAGCAGGTGAAGTCCTACGCCCCGGACGGCTGGGCGGTGCTGCTCGACGATAACGGCAACCTCGCCGAGGGGATGGGGTCCAACATCTTCGTCGTGCGCGACGGGAAGCTGATGACGCCCAGCGAGCGCTACGTCCTGCCCGGCGTCAGCCGCCAGATGACCATCGACATGGCCGCGCGCTGCGGCGTGCCGTTCGAGGAGCGCGACATCGACGTCTTCGACGCCGCCAACGCCGACGAGATGTTCCTGACCTCGACCAGCCTGTGCATCTGTCCGGTGCGCCGCTTCAACGGCCAGGAGATCGGCGACGGCAGGATCCCCGGCCCGGTGACGAAGCGCCTGACGGATGCCTATGTCGCCGATGTCGGCTGCGATTTCGTGAAGCAGTATCTCGACCGCCTTCCGGCGGGGTGACGCGCGCGTCCTTCGCCTCGGCGCGGCCAATGGCGGCGCGGCGGCGTGCGCGGTCGGCAGCACCCCTCCGGGGGGGGGCGCCGGCGTCGGCGAGACATCAGGCGGGCTGCGGGAGCGATCCTCGCGACCCGGGTGGGGTAGCCGCGTTTGCGGCCGCGAGGATCAGGCCGGTGCTTCGGTTCCGCCGATGCCGTAGACGTCCGCCACCTTCGCGCGCAGATAGGCGAGATACGCAGTCGGGTCCAGACGCCGCCCCGTCGCCTGAAGCAGCAGTTCGTCGCGCGTGAAGCGCCGGCCATGGCGATGGATGGTCGCGTTGAGATGGGCCCTGAGCGGCGCGTAGTCGCCCGCGTCGAGCGATGCCTGGATGTCCGGCCGTGTCCGGCGCATGGCGTCCATCAGCTGCGCGGCGACGACGTTGCCGATCGTGTAGGTGCAGAACGAGCCGACCATGCAGTTCGACCAGTGGATGTCCTGCAGGACGCCGCGCCGGTCGTCGGGCACAGCGAGCCCGAGATCGCGCAGCATCGCTTCGTTCCATGCCGTCGGCAGCCCGGCCACCTCCAGCGACCCGTCGAGCAGTGCGCTCTCGATCTCGACCCGCAGCATGACATGCATGTCGTAGGTGAGTTCGTCGGCCTCGACGCGGATGAAGCCGGGGCGCACCAGGTTGACCGCTCGATAGAAGGCCTCGGCATCGACGTCGTCGAAGTTGCCAGGAAACGCCGCGCGCAGCGCGTCGAAATTGATCCGCCAGAAGGCGCGGCTGCGGCCGATATGGTTCTCGTAGAGCCGCGACTGGCTTTCGTGCATGCCGAAGCTGACGCCCCCGACCGCGTACCAGCCGATCAGGTCGGTGGCCAGCGGCGTGCGCGTATATGCCGGATCCACGCCCTGTTCGTAGATTCCGTGACCGGCCTCATGCAGCGTCCCGAACAGGCTGGCGTTCAGGAAGTCGCGATGGAAGCGCGTGGCGATGCGCACGTCTTCGCGGGTGAACGAGACCTCGAAGGGATGCACGGTCTCGTCGAGGCGCCCGCGCGCGGTATCGAAGCCGATCTTGCGTGCCAGCGCGAGCGCGATGTCCGCCTGGCCATCCTTGGGAAAGCTACGCGCGAGAAAATCCGCGCGCGGCTCCGGGGCAGCGCGCACGGCGGCAAGCAGCGGGGCGATGCCGCCCCGCAAGCCGTCGAACAGCGTCTCCAGGCCGGCGACGGTCTGACCGGGCTCGTAGATCGACAGCATCGCGTCGTAGGGGTGGCTTTCGTAGCCGATCGCGTCGGCATAGGCGCGCGTCAGCGCGACCACCTCCTGGAGATATGGGGCGAAAATCGCGAAGTCGCTCTCCGTGCGGGCCCGGATCCAGGCCGCGTTGGCGACTGCCTTCACCTCTGCGCGCCGCGTCTGCAGCGAACCGGGGATGCGGGCATGAAAGGCGATCGCGTCGCGGGTCTGCGCGATCGCGCGGCGCGCGGGCGAATCCTCTGCCTCGGCGGCGGTCGCGCGGTCTGCCGCATCGGTCAATCGTCGCGTTTCGTCCGCCAGCAGCATGTCGCAGGCCACGCCGACCAGGGTCGCAACCTGTTTCCCGCGCGTCGCGGCGCCGCCCGGCGGCATCATGGTCCGCTGGTCCCACTGCAGCACCGACACCGCATTGAGGACGTCGTTGATGGCGCCCATGCGGTCGTGAAATTCGGCAAGCGCGGTCATCGCCGGTCTCCGCGCGTCGCGACGTCGCCCATCCCGTCCGTGGACGTCAGCGCAGACGCGGCGCAACCGCGGCGATCGCGTCGAGATGGGCGCGACCGAGGCGATGGCTGCGTTGCGGAGACCAGGCCTCGCGCGGATCCGGCGCGTCGTTTTCGTCGGCGAAGGGCATCTCGACCGTGATCGACAGGCATCCGAAACGGTTGGCGACCTGCTTGCTGCCGATCGCGAGATTGACCGGCGGCCTGTCCGCGCGCCAGTGGCCGTTATGGGGATGGTGGTCGGGGGTCGCGGCGACCAGGGCCGCGAGATACTCCTCGAATAGACTGGTCATCGCGGCGGTCTGGTTCGGCACGCCCATCGAGCCGATCAGGAAGTTGTGCGGCGTCGCCTCGTCGCCGTGGATGTCCAGGAACAGGTCGACGCCCGTCTCAATCATGCGCTGACGGACCGCGAAGATCTCGGGGCTGCGCGCGGGCGAGGGCGACGCCCATTCGCGGTTGAGATCGACCCCGGCCGCGTTGCAGCGCAGATGACCGCGGCGCGAGCCGTCTGGGTTGATGTTCGGGACGACGTGGAAGACGAAGGCCTGGCGCAAAGCTGCGGCGACCGGATCGTGGCGTTCGAGCAGGCGCTCGACCATGCCCTCGATGAAGTAGGACGCCATGGTCTCGCCGGAGTGCTGGCGCCCCACGATCCAGGCGATGCGCCTGCCCGTTGCGGGCGCGCCGATGGTGACGAGGTCGATGGCGCGGCCGTCCAGGCTGCGGCCCAGCACGCCTATAGACGCCTGCGGGTCGGTGCCGATCCGGCCCAGGAAGCGCGCATGCTGTTCCTCGGTGTACAGGGCGAAATAGGCGACCCACACGCAGTCCGCGTCCGGCGTCAGCGCGATGGTCAGCGTCGTGCCGTCGTAGGAGGTTGGCGCCCGGTGCCATCTGGCGCGATCGCTCGACACCGCGGCGCGATAGCCGTTGCGCCAGCCCGGCTCGTAGCTCGCCGCGCCGGCATTGCAGATTCGCATCCGGCACGCGACCCCGCGCGCGCCGACGACCCGGAAGGCGAACCACTGGAAATAGGGCGAGAACCGGTCCGGCCGGATGGCGAGCCGGATGTCGCCCGGATCGCGCGCGTCGAGCACCTCGATGTTGCCGCCGTCGAAATCCGCATCGATGCAGATCGTCATCGCGTCATCCTCCGATCGGGCGCCAGGGCGTGAACAGCGCGTCATCGCGCTCCGCCAGGCGCAGGCTCTCGTTCCACTTGGCCGTGCGTTCGCCGCGGGCGAACGACCCGACCTTCAGCAGGTCGGCGCCCCAGGCGGCGGCGAGATGGACGATTGTGCAGTCCTCGGTCTCGCCCGAACGCGCCGACACGATCGTACGCCAGCCAGCGGCGCGTGCGGCGTCGAAGGCGGCCTTGGTCTCGGTCAGCGTGCCGGCCTGGTTGGGCTTGATCAGCGCGGTGTTGCAGGCGCCCGCGTCGGCGGCATCGCGGATGCGCGCGGCATTCGTGACGAGGAAATCGTCGCCGACGACGAGACAGCGGGCGCCTACGGCGCGCGTGAACGCCGCCATCCCGGCGCTGTCGGTCTCTGCCAGAGGA
>JBIKXN010000268.1:0-5484 GCA_044355765.1 Alphaproteobacteria bacterium | reverse complement strand
CGCGGCCGCGCCTTCAGAGCCGCCCGGCGAGCGCGGCCTCGTACATCGTGCGCATCTCCGGCACCCCGGCCTTCACCGGGTTGCCTCCGGCCGTCGGATCCTCGGCGGCCATGCGCGAGAACAGCTCGAGATGCTCCGGCTTGACGCCAAGCTCGGCGAGCGTGTGCGGGATCCCGACCTCGCGGCGCAGCGCGAGCGCCCAGTCCATGAAGCCGTCGAAGCCCGGCTTGGGAAGGTCGAGATAGCGCGACAGGCGGACGATCTTGGCCTCGATCGCCGGCCGGTTGAACATCAGCACATAGGGCATGGCGACCGCGTTGGTCAGGCCGTGATGGGTGTCGAGCACCGCGCCTACGGGATGCGCCAGCGAATGGATCGCGCCCAGACCTTTCTGGAACGCGGTCGAGCCCATCTGCGAGGCGGCGAGCATGTGGGCGCGCGCCTCGATATCGGCGCCGTTTGCCACCGCGCGCGCCAGGTTCTCCTTCACCAGCCGCATCCCTTCGACCGCGATGCCGTCGGCATAGGGATGATGGAACGGGGCGCAATAGGCTTCGAGCAGATGGATGAAGGCGTCGAGGCCGGTGCCGGCGGTCAGCTTCGGCGGCAGGCCGACGGTCAGTTCCGGATCGGCAAGGACGACGGCCGGCATCATCTTCGGATGGAAGATGACCTTCTTGGTCTTCGTCTCCTCGTTCGTGATGACGCCGGCGCGGCCCGTCTCCGAGCCGGTGCCCGCGGTGGTCGGCACGGCGACGACCGGCGCGATGCCGTCGGGATTGGCGCGCGTCCACCAGTCGCCGATATCCTCGAAATCCCACATCGGCCGGGTCTGCTGCGCCATGAAGGCGATGACCTTGCCGCAATCGAGCGCGCTGCCGCCGCCGATCGCGATCACGCCGTCGTGACCGCCCGCGCGCAGCACGGCGAGGCCGTCGGCGACGTTGCGCGCGACGGGGTTGGGCTTCACGTCGCTGAAGACCGCGTCGCCCAGGCCGGCCTGGCGGCATATCCCGACGACACGCGCGAAGATGTCGAGCTGCGCAAGCCCGGGATCGGTGACGATCAGAGGCCGCGCGATCCGTGCGGCCGCGCAGGCCTGCGGCAATTCGGCGATGCGCCCGGCGCCGAAGCGGATCGCGGTCGGATAGTTCCAGTTGCCCTTGAGCTCGATCGTCACGGTGGCCTCGCCTCGTTCGCGTTCAGGTGGTCGCGGTGCGCAGATGGAAGGATTTCGGCCGCGTCAGGTGGTCGTAGCCCAGGCGCGACAGGGTGCAGCCACGCCCCGAATCCTTCACGCCGGTCCAGGCCAGCTCGGGATCGAGATAGTCGCAGCGGTTCATGAACCAGGTGCCGGTCGCGACGCGGTCGCCGATGGCGATCGCGGCGTCGGCATCGGCTGTCCAGATCGCGGCGGTCAGGCCGTAGGCGCTGTCGTTCATCAGCCGCACGGCCTCGTCGTCGGAGGCGACCTTCATGATCCCGATCACCGGGCCGAAGCTTTCCTCGGTCATCACGCGCATCGAATGATCGACGTCGACCAGCACGTGCGGCGCCAGATAGGCAGTGCCCGGCGCGTCGGCCGCGAAGCCCTTCGCATCGACCAGTGCGCGCGCGCCTGCGGCGATCGCATCTGCGATCTGGCCGCGCACGAAATCGGCCGCGGATGCGCGCACCATGGGTCCCAGGGTCGTGGCAGGGTCGCGCGGATCGCCGAGCACGTAGGTCCGCGTCGTCGCGACGAAGCCGTCGACAAAGCGATCGTAGACGTCCGCGTGCACATAGATCCGTTCGATACCGCAGCAGCTCTGGCCCGAATTGAAGAACGCGCCGTCGACGAGGTTCTCCACCGCGTGCCCCAGATCGCAATCGGCGCGGACATAGGCGGGGTCCTTGCCGCCAAGCTCGAGCCCCAGGCCGATGAACCGGTCCTTGGCCGCGCGGGTCACGGCATGCCCGCCAGGCACCGATCCGGTGAAGGCGACGAAGTCGACGCCGTCATGGCCGACCAGCAACTCGGTGTCCGCGTGGCTCAGATGCAGGATCTGGAACACGCCATCGGGCAGGCCGGCGCGCCCAAGGCCGTCGCGGAAGGCCTCGGCGACCAGCGGCGTCTGGTGCGAATGCTTCAGGATCACGGCGTTGCCGGCGATGAGCGCCGGCACTATCGCGTTGACCGCGGTCAGATAGGGATAGTTCCAGGGCGCGATCACGAAAACGACGCCCAGCGGATCCTTGCGGATGAAGCGCGTGAAGCCGAGTTTCTCGGAGGCCGGCAGGTCGGCGAGCGCCGCGGGCGCAAGTTCGACCATCTTGCGTGTGCGCTCGGCCAACCCGCCGCCGATTTCGTTGGGCGTGTAGCGGATCGGCCGCCCCATCTGCAGCGTCAGATCCGCGCCGAGCCGCGCCTTGTCGGCGACCATGATGTCGGCAAAGGCGGCGCAGATCGCCATGCGCTGGGCGAGCGGGACGCGCCGCCATTCGGCCTGGGCGCGACGGGCGGTCTCGACGGCATGAACCGCCTGGGTGGCGGAGGCGAGTGGCCGCTCGGCGACGAGGCTGCCGTCGATCGGCGAGAGGCAGCGCAGAGCCCTGGTCATGGGTCAGATGATCTCGAAATAGCGATCGAGCTCCCAGTCGCTGATGTGCTTGCGGAATTCCCGCTCTTCCCATTCGCGGGTGGCGGCGTAGTGATCGACGAAGGCGTCGCCGAACAGCGCGCGCGCCGCCTTCGAGCCCTTGAGCCGTCCAGCCGCCTCGGTCAGCGTGCGCGGCAACTGCAGCTTTGCCGGGCGCTTGATCTCGTAGGCGTTGCCGCGGATCGGCTCGCCGGGATCGAGATCGTTCTCGATACCCCAGAGCCCCGACCCGATCGCCGCCGCCAGCGCCAGGTAGGGGTTCCCATCCGCCGCCGCCACGCGGTACTCGACGCGCGTCGATTTCGCCGAGCCCGGGATGACGCGCAGCGCCGTCGTGCGGTTCTCGACGCCCCAGGCGGCCTGGGTCGGCGCCCAGAAACCGGGGATGAGGCGGCGATAGGAATTCACCGTCGGCGCCACCATCGCCAGCATCTCCGGCATCAACGTCTGCTGGCCGGCGACGAACTGCCGCATCGTGCGCGACATGCGATGGGCGGCGGCCTCGTCGTGGAAGGCCGAGGCGCCGCGCGTCCGGTCCCAGAGCGACATGTGGACATGGCCGCCGCAGCCGGGCCAGTCCTTCGACCATTTCGCCATGAAGGTCGCGAGCCACCCGCGTTGCTGCGCGAACACCTTCACGAAGGTCTTGAACAGCGCGGCCTTGTCGGTCGCCGCCAGCGCGTCGTCCACCCTGAGCGCGGCCTCGAGCACGCCCGCACCCGTCTCGGTGTGCAGGCCCTCGAGACCCATGTCCATCGCCTCGCATTTCTCGAGCAGGTCGCGATACCACTCGGCATGCACCGAGTTGCGCAGCACCGAATAGCCGAAGAAACCGGGGCTGATCGGCTTGAGATCACGGTAGCGCTTCTCGCGGATCGAGTGCGGCGTCTCCTCGAAGACGAAGAACTCGTATTCGAACCCCGCCTTGATGTCGAAGCCCAGCCTGCCGGCGCGCTCCAGAACCCGGCGCAGCGTGCCGCGCGGACAGATCGTCTCGGCCGGCGGCGCGAATTCGCACAGGAAGAAAAGTCCACCGGGTTCGGAGGGCAGATCGCGGCAGGTCTCCGGCACGATGCGCACCGCGGCGTCCGGATAGGCGGTGTGCCATCCGGTATAGGTCACGTTGTCGTAGAGCTGGTCGTTCGAGTCCCAGCCCAGAACCACGTCGTAGAAGCCGAAGCCGCCATCGAGGGCGGAGAAGAACTTGTCGCGATGCAGATACTTGCCGCGCAGGATGCCGTCGACGTCGTGGACGCCGACCTTGACATGGGACAGGTTGCGCTCGCGCACGATGATGCGCGCATCCTCGGCGGTACGAACGGCTCTCGGATCCATCGGGACCTCGCTTGGGGCTCTCCGGCTTTTAGCCGGAAAGCGGGGGGCGCGGAAGGCTTGGAAACCCACGCCGCGCCGTTAGACTGCGCCCCCATGAGGAAGACACGCCCGTCGTCGCGCCCATCGCCGCGCCACACGCCGCCGAGGGCGTCGTCCGTGGGCGACGCGATCATGACCGGCTTCGGCATCCGGGCGCCGGGCGACGCCGATTTCGACGCGATCGAGAGGATGCTGGCCGCACCGGCCGACCCGGCCGCGGTTCGGCTCGCCCGCCTGCGCGAGCGCGACAGGGACGAAGAGAAGTTGCGGGGGCTCCAGGCCTCGCTGCAAGTCGCTCCCGGGGATCCGGCGCTGCTCGAGGCCGCCGCCCAGTGCCTGCGTCGGCTCGAGCGCAAGGCCGAAGCGCTGGCGACCTATCGTCGCCTGGCGCGGGTCGCGCCGGGCCGTCCCGACATAGAGCACATGATCGCGGCGCTTTCGGGCGAGGCGAGGCCGACGCGCGCCTCCGACGACTACGTGCGCCAGGAATTCGACGCCTTCGCCGACCGGTTCGACGAGACGCTGACCAACTGGCTGGAATACCGCGCGCCGCAGCTCGTCGCGGACGCCGTCCGCGCGGCGCTGGGACCGGACACGACGACCGCGGCGACGATCGATCTCGGCTGCGGCACCGGGCTCGCCGCGCCGCTGCTGCGGCCGCTGACGCGCAGGCTTGAGGGCGTCGATCTGTCGCCGCGGATGCTCGACAAGGCGCGCGCGCGCGGCGGCTACGACGCGCTGCACGAGGGCGAGATCGGCAAGTTCCTGGCCGCGCGCCGCGGCCAGTACACGCTGGCCGTGGCATGCGACGTGTTCTGCTATTTCGGCGAGCTGGCGCCGGCCTTCGCGGTCGTGGCCGCCGCGCTCAAGCCAGGCGGCATCTTCGCCTTCACGGTCGAACGTCACGCCGGCGACGGCGTCGTTCTCGGCGCCAGCGGCCGCTACGCCCATGCCGACCGGTTCGTGCGTGCCGCGGCGCTGTCGGCCGGCTTCGCCCTGGTCCACGAGGCCGAGGTGGCGCTGCGCAGCGAACTGCACCGGCCGGTGATCGGCGGTTGCTATCTCTTCCGGCGTCCCTGAGCGCGCGCCGCGCGAACGGGTTTCGCGGCCTTGCGCGCCTCGCCACGTTCGCGCGCGATCCCCTCGCGGATCAGTTCGGCGGCCTCGGCGGGATCCGCCCAGCGGACAAGGGTCACCCATTTGCCCTTTTCCAGATCCTTGTAGTGCTGGAAGAAATGCGCGATCTGCTCGCAAAGGATCTCGGGCAGGTCGCGGAAGGATTTCACCGCGCGGTAGAAGGGATGCAGTTTGTCCACCGGCACCGCGATGATCTTTTCGTCCTGGCCGGATTCGTCCTTCATCAGCAGCGCGCCGATGGGCCTGGAGCGCACGATCGCACCGGGCACCACGGGCACCTGTCCGACGACGATCACGTCGCAGGGATCGCCGTCGCCGGACTTCGTCCCGGGAA
>JBIKXN010000319.1:0-4804 GCA_044355765.1 Alphaproteobacteria bacterium | reverse complement strand
AGATGGCGAGCCGCGGCCGCCCGGCCGGGCGCGGCGCGGCGCCTTCAGCGCTCGAGAAGCGCATCGGTGTCCGTCTCCAGGTCGAACCCGAAGAACTTCCACGTCGCCCGCATATGGGCCGGCAGACGGGCCACCACGCGCAGCCGACCGCCCGCCGGATGCGGCAGGTCGAGCGCGCGCGCATGGAGATGCAGCTGCTGCCCGATCTCGTCGCTGGCGAGCAGGGCCTTGTGGCCGCCATACTTGACGTCGCCGACGATGGGCGTGCCCAGCGCCACCGCGGCGTGCACGCGCAGCTGGTGCGTCCGGCCGGTGATCGGCCGCATGGCAAGCCACGCGCAGCGATCGAGCGCGCGATCGACGGTCGCATAGAGCGTGATCGCCCGCTTGCCCTCCTCCGCGTCGTCGGCCATGCGCTCGCCGCCGGGCCCGCCCGTCTTCGCGAGCGCCATGTCGATCCGGCCGCGCGGTGGATCGGGCACGCCGGCGACCAGCGCCCAATAGGTCTTGCGCGTCGACCGGTCGCGGAAGGCCGCCGAGAGCTTGGCCGCGGCGCGCGCGTTGCGCGCCAGGACCAGCACGCCGGACGTATCGAGGTCGAGCCGGTGGACGAGCCGCGGCTTCTCGCCATCGGGGCCGGCCAGGGAAGCCAGCATCGCGTCGAGATTGCGGGCCTGCCCCGTGCCGCCCTGAACGGCGAGGCCGGGCGGCTTGTCGATCGCGATCACGTCGTCGTCCTGATGGATCACCAGACCGCGCAGGAACCGCGCGTCCGACTCCGACACCGGCGGCGGGCCGCGACGCGGCACCACCTGCGACTCGATCCCGGGCGGCAGCCGCACGGTCTGGCCCGCGACGAGCCGCGCTCCGGCATCGGCACGCTTGCCGTCGAGACGAATCTCGCCCTTGCGAAGCAGCTTTTCGATCCGCCCCTGGGTGAGCCCAGGAAACCGGCGTCGCAACCAGCGATCGAGCCGCTGCTCGGCATCCGTCGCCGCGACTTCGACCTGTGACACGCCAGCCATGCAACCTCCGCGCGCCGGAGGCCCGGCAAGGGTCTCCGCGAGCGGACTGCGTAGCATGGCCATGGCGGGGCTGTCGCCGTCCCGGCGGGGCCGGTCAGCGCTCGCGCAGGCTCTCCTGCGCGACCCGCATCACTGGGGCCAGGACGAAATCGGCCAGGCGGCGCTTCTCGGTGAGGATGTCGACCGTCGCCTTCATGCCCGGCGCGAGGGCGATCGTCTGGCCCGCCACGACCATGCGGTCGGCGGCCGGCTGGACCCGCACGGCATAGACCGGCCCCGCCCTAGGGTCGTCGACCGCGTCGCGCGACACGTCCTTCACCACGCCGTCCATCGTTCCGTAGAGCGTGTAGGGGAAGCTCTCGAATTTCAGCAACGCGCGCTGACCGGGCCGCACGAAGCCGATGTCCCGGTTCAGCACCATGGCCTCGATCTCGAGCCGATCGTTGTCGGGCACGACGATCATCAGCACCTCGCCCGCTCCGGCCACGCCGCCGAGCGTGTTGGCGGCGAGCTGCTGGATCTTGCCGTCGATCGGCGAGGTCAGCGTCTGGTGCTGCAGATGCCGTTCGGCCTTGCGCAGATCCTCGCGTGCGCTTTCCAGGTTCCGCTCGGCCTCGATGCGGCGCGCAAGGATGCGACGCCGGAAATCGGCGTCCAGGCGATCGCGCTCGGCGCGCGACGCCCCGGCCTGGGCGATGCCGGCATCGAGCTGCACGCGCAGCGAGACCGCCTGCTCCTCCCAGTCGACCAGCTGCTGCGCGACCTCGAGATACTGCAGCCGCGAGCCGTATCCCGCATCCGCAAGCCGTGCGCGCGCCTGCGCGCGCTCGCGCAGCAGCGGCAGCGTGCGATCGGCCCGGGCGATGGCGGCGCGCAGAGCGTCGTTCTGGGCATCGGCGCGCAGGATGACGAAGTCGGCCTCGCGCAGGCGCGCCTCGTGCTCGCCGAGTTCGGCGAGCATCATGGCGCGGTGCGCGTCGGTCTCCGCCGCCGATGCGTCCGGCGGAGGCGCGAAGGCCGCTGCCGCGACGGCTGCGGCATGGCGCATGGCGCCGAGCCGCGCGGCGTCCAGCGCGCTCCAGCGCACGGCATGGACGAGGCGCTCGCGCTCGGCCGCCCGGATGGTCGGGTCGAGTTCGAGCAGCACGTCGCCGGCGCGCACCGACTGGCCGTCCTCCACGCGGATCGCCCGGACGATCCCGGATTCGAAGGCCTGGATCCGCTTGACCCGCGCCGACGGTATGATCCTGCCCTCCGCCACCGCGACCACGTCGACCTCGGCGACGAGCGCACCGGCGACGGCGAGCCCAAGCGCGGCGGCCAGCGCCCAGGCGAAGCGCCGCGACGGCCCGCCGCGCGGCATCGGGGCGTCGGTCTGCGGGACATCGCGGATGAAATGCGCCATAGCCGTTCACCCCGACGCGCCGCGCGGCAGTTCGGCGATCCGGCCGGCACGGATCGCGATCACCCGGTCCATGCTCGCCAGCAAAGTCGGCGACGACGTCGCCAGGACGATCGTGCGCCCTGTGCGGATCGTTGCCAGCGTCGCCGCGAATTCGGCCTCCTCCCCGCAGGCGATCGCAGGTCCAGGGTCGTCGATCAGCAGCACTGGCGGGCAGGCGATCAGGGCACGGGCGAGGCAAAGACGCTGCCGCTCGCCCGGCGATAGCGAGCGTCGCCGCTCGTCGAGCTGGCAGGCATATTGGCCGGGCAGCCTCTGGACGATCGCATGCGCGCCGGCCAGCCGGACCGCCCGCTCGACCGTCGCGAAATCCGCTTCCGGATCGCCCAGCCGCAGATTGTCGAGCACGCTGCCGCGAAAAAGACGCGGTTCCTGCTCGACCAGACGAACGCTGCGGCGCAGATCCTCGGTGCCGAGGCTGGCCAGGTCGTGGCTGTCGATCGAGACCATGCCGCGGCGCGGGGCGATCAGCCCCGCCATCACCGCCAGCAGGGTGCTCTTGCCGCTGCCGGCCGCGCCCGCGACGCCGACCGTCTCGCCCGGGCGGATCGCCAGGTCGACGCCGGCGAAAAGATCGGGCGCGCGGTCATGGCCGAACGCGACACGCGTCAGGCAGACCCCACCGCGCACCGCGTGGCCAAGCGACACGGCCGGTCGCGTCGCCACGGCGCGCCGCGCACCGGACTCGATCTCGTCGACCCATCCGCCGGTCTCGACATGGCGCCGCCAGATCGGGATCGCGGTTTCGAAGGCGGCCGAGAACTGGCGCAGCAGCATCGCGAAGGCCACCAGTCCGCCGACCGTGATCCGCCCGGCGATCACCTCCGAGGCGCCGATCGCCAGCACCGCCACGAAGAGGGCGCGGTTCTTGACGGTCGCCGCGGCGCCGATCGCCCAGCGCAGCCGCGCCAGCCGATCCGCCGCCGCGCCCGCCGTCGCCGTGACGTCCAGCCAGCCTGCCCGGGCGCGCGCGGCGGCCCCCAGCGTTCGGATCGTCGCCAGGCCCTCCGCAACGTCGGTGGCCGCGGCGCGACCGCGTTCGGCGGCGTCGCGCGCACCGCGCCCGGCGGCGGCGAGAGGCGCGCGCATCGCGAAAAGGACCGCCGCGTGCGTGGCGCTCGCCGTCGCGACCGTGCCCGCGAGCAGCATGTCGAGATGGAGCATGAGGGCGAAGATCGCCGCCAGCAGCAGCGGCGCCACCAACACCGCATCGACCGCCTCGACCAGCGTCTCGCGCGCGGCAAGCGCGCGCTCGAGCCGGTCGGCCAGGGTCTGGCCGCCGGCGACGGCCGGGCGGACCGAAGCCAGCGCGACGGCGTCGTCGAACAGCGAGCCGTCGGCGGTTCGCGAGACGCGACGCCGCAACTCGTACAGCAAGGACCGGCGCAAGGCCGAAAACACGGTTTCGCATGCCGCCGCCAGGATCAATGCGGCGGCCACGACGACCATCGTCGACACGGCCTGGTTGGCGACCACCTTGTCGATCACGATCGAGAAGGCGAGCGCGGGCAGCAACGCGAGCATCTGGCCGAGCAGCAGCGCCGCCGAGGATTCGGCGACCAGGCGCGGTTCGGACGCCACCATGTCGCGCAGCAGACGCAGCGACCCTGCGGCACGCGCTGCGTCGGCGCGCGCCGGCACCGGTTGCGGGATCATGCCTGACATGTCGCACTGGCGATCATCCGTCCAGAATGAACGGATGCGGCACCCGCAGGCAGGCCTCGACGCGCTACTTTGCGGACAGCGGCGGCGGTGTCGCCATGCGCGTCACGCCAGTGCCCGGAATGCCGCTATGCCGGCGAAAGTTCCCAGAAGACTCAATCCCACGGAGCACAGGGCATAGGCGATCGCCGCGCCCCAGGCACCGCGCTCCAGCAGCGCGACCATCTCAAGCGAGAAGGCGGAAAAGGTCGTGAAGCCGCCGAGCACGCCGGCGACGAGAAAGGCGCGGAGCTCCGGACCGCCTTGCCAGCGCTGCGCAAGAAACTCGGCGACGATCCCGATCGCAATGCCGCCCAGGACATTCACCGCAAGCGTGCCCCATGGAAAGTCGGTCCCCGCCAGCCGGCCGATGGCTGCGACGGCTAGGTAGCGTCCGACCGACCCGATGGCGCCGCCGGCGGCGACGGCGAGAACGAGGCTCGTGTTCATGGGTCCACTCCGAAGATCCAGCCCTCGCGCCGCGCGCGCGGCGCGGCGGGAAGGGCGAAGGCGCGGGATGCGCGCAGGGTCGCACGCATACCCGCGGCGGCGATCAACGCGTCCGTCTCGTCGTCGCTCGGTGTGCGGCCGAGGGATGGGGCAGCGCAACCGAAGG
>JBIKXN010000267.1:0-5509 GCA_044355765.1 Alphaproteobacteria bacterium | reverse complement strand
CGTGCCCAGAGGCAGGATGTGGAACAAGGCGTCGAACAGGGCGTTGCAGTATTCCTGAACGACGTATGTCGCGCCGGCGTAGCCCATGAAGGGCGTGCCGGTCGAGCGGCGCACGATGGCGCCCGGGAACGACGCGGGAATGAACGCGGCGCGCGATCCAGCCTCGGCCGCGTACATGCGTTCGTTGTACGAGCCGAACAGGACGAGCGGCGGCGTACGACGGATCGTCTCGCGAATGGCGGCATTGTCGGGTTTCGCGCCGGGCGTGCGCTCGAACGCGAACGCGCAGGGCACTCCCATCTCGTCCTGGAGGAAACGCTTCAACCCGCGCGCGTAGGTCGCGGTGGCGGAGACGCCGAACGAGGCGGTAGCGAAGAAATCCTGCGTGACCGAACGCCAGAGATCCCAGATCGGCTTCAGCGTCGTGTGCTTCTCGCGCTCGATGAAGGGCTCGGGATCGACACCGACCGTCTCGCCGAGCTTGCGCAGGAACTTCGTCGTCGAGAATACGCCGATCGGCGCCATCAGATAGGGACGGTCGAGCTCCTCGCACAGCTTGCGTCCGAACTCGCGGTACATGCACACATTCGCGTCGGCCTCGGGCAGGCGCTTCACGTCCTCGAGATGCGCGCCGAGCGGGAAGACGACGTTGATCTCGCAGCCAATCCCCTCGATCAACCGGCGGATCTCGGCGAGATCGGACGGCATGTTGAAAGTGCCGTAGCACGGGCCGATGATGTTGATCCGCGGCTTCGTTCCCTCGGCGCGCGCGACCTTCGGCCTGGGCTTGATCCGCTTTGCGCCGAATTCCTGCCACAGCCAGGTCATCGCGCGATCCGCGGCCTGCCATTGGTCCTCGTCGATCGTCCGCGGGATGAACCGCATCAGGTTCGAGCCCTCGGGTGTCACGCCGCCGCCGATCATCTCGGCGATCGATCCGGTGACGACGACCGCCGGCAGTTCGGTATCCTGCGCTTCGTTCGCGCGGCGCAGCGCCCCTTCGGTCCCGTCCATCGACAGGGACTCCTCCGAAAGGCCTGTCACCACGACCGGCAGTTCGTGCGGCGGCAATCCGTCGGTGTAGTGGAGCACGGCGGTGACCGGAAGATTCTCGCACCCGACCGGACCGTCGACGACGCAGCGCAGGCCGCGGACGGCGGTGAACACGTACACGGCGCCCCAATAGCCGCCGGCGCGATCATGGTCGAGGACGAGCATCGCTACACCTCCCCCGTCGGCGCTTCGGCCTTGCGCTTCGCGGCGAGCAGCTTGCGATGGCGCTCGCGCGCGCCCGGCGGTTCCTTGGGCACGCCCGCGAAGCCGTATCCGGCGGTCGCGCCCGTGCCCACGCCCTCGAAGAAGGAAACCATCGTGCGGAAGCGCTCCGCCCCGCGCGTCTGGTTCGCCACGATCCCGGCGAGCGATCCGATCCCGGCGGCACCGAGCAACGGACGCGCCGACACCATGTTCGTGTAGTAGAGCCCCGGAATGCCCAGTTCCTTGGCCTTCTGGACGACCGGTGTCGTCCCGACCGCCAGGTCCGGCCTGATGTCCTTCATCGCGGCCGTGTCCTGCTCGAGCGAGGCGCGGAACTGCACATGCACGCCGCGAGCTTCGAGCCAGGCCCGGTCGTCCTCGTTCCAAGGGGTCTTCGGACAGGCCGTGCCGACATATGGGACTTCCGCGCCCGCCTCGACCAGCAGTCGCGCGACCAGCAGTTCCGATCCCTCGTAGCCCGAAAGCGAGATCCGCGCCTTGATCGGGCAGGCGGCGAGGACAGCGCCGATCGTCGCCTGTGCCTGCGCCTTGGCCGCATCGATCCGGGTGGACGGCACGGCGGCAGCCTTGCCGATCGCGTCGAGCCACGACAGCGTCGCTTCCAGGCCGACGGGCCCCGACCCGACAACCGGACGCCCCGCCGCGGCGAACTCGCGCACGCTGGCGACATAGAAGGGATGCACGGCTGCCGCCACGATGCAGTCGAGCGCGCCGTAGAGGTCGCGCCATTCCCGCGCCGGGATCTGCGGCGCCAGCGCCAGCCCCAGCGGGCGCAGCAGCTGCGATACGCCGACCGGATCGGCGGGAAACAACTCGCCGATCAGCGAGACCTTCGCCTCTTCGCCGCCGGGGTTGCGCGGACGCTGCACCGGTCCGGCTTCCGCCTCCAGCCGCGCATAGCGCAGCATGGCGCCCGCGAGCACGTCCTTGGCCTCGGCATGGGTCGGAACGCCGAACCCGGGAACGTCGATCCCGATGATGCGCACGCCTTCGATCTGCTTGGGCAGCAGGTCGAGCGGTACCCCCGAAGCCGTCGGGACGCAGAGATTGATGACGACCACCGCGTCGTATTCCTCGGGCCGCGCGATCTTGAATACCGCGTCCCGGATGTCTTCGAAGAGCTGGCCGCGTACGAGGCTTTCGGAGTTGAACGGCACGTACCCGACCGAACGACGCGCTCCGTAGAAATGCGACGTGAACGTCAGGCCGTAGACGCAGCATGCCGAACCGGAAAGGATCGTCGCCACCCGTCGCATGCGTAGGCCGACCCGCAGCGACCCGAAGGCCGGGCACATCGACTGGGGCTGGTCGTGCGGCCCCTTCGGGTAGTCGGCGAGCAGCCTCGCGACGCCCTCGGCCTTGCCGGCCGTGCGCGCAGCCTCCAGCAGCGTCTCGCGACCTCCATGACAGCCGGACGTCCCCGGCTGCGCGGCTTGCGTCTCGGCGGTATCGAGGCGCGGGTGGTCCACGGTCAGGCGCTTTCGTAGACGACTTCGAGGGACGGCTTCTCGACCGTGCCCGCGGCGCACATGTCCTCGATCGTCGCAGGCACGAGCGTGACTCCACGCCCCACAGCGTCGCCCTTGAACAGGCCGAGCAGGCCGTCTTGCGTCAGCGGCGTCGGACGCAGCGGCGGTGCCGCAGCCACCTGGACGCCGAGGGATTCGAACAATGGCGCCCAGCGCCCGCCGGGCTTGCCGACGATCTCGTAGTTGGCGCTCTTGCGACGGATGTCGTCGTCCGCGGGGATCGACGCCAGGACGGGGATTCCCGCCTTCTCTGCGAAGGCATGCGCCTCGCCGGTCCCGTCATCCTTGTTGACGACCATGCCGGCCACGCCGACATTGCCGCCGAGCTTGCGGAAGTACTCGACGGCCGAGCACACGTTGTTGGCGACGTAGAGGGACTGCAGGTCGTTCGAGCCGACTACGATCACCTTCTGGCACATGTCGCGCGCGATCGGCAGGCCGAACCCGCCGCACACCACGTCGCCGAGGAAATCGAGCAGGACGTAGTCGAAGCCCCATTGATGGAAGCCCAGCTTCTCGAGAAGCTCGAAGCCGTGGATGATGCCCCGGCCGCCGCAGCCGCGGCCCACCTCGGGCCCGCCGAGTTCCATCGCGAACACGCCGTCGCGCTTGAAGCAGACGTCGCCGATGGCGACCGCCTCTCCTGCAGCCTTCTTGCGCGCGGAGGTTTCGATGATGGTCGGACACGCCTTGCCGCCGAACAGGAGCGAGGTCGTGTCGCTCTTTGGATCGCAGCCGATGAGCAGAACGCGCTTGCCGAGCTGGGCCATGGAGTAGGACAGGTTCGCAAGCGTGAAGCTCTTGCCGATCCCGCCCTTGCCATAGATGGCGATGATCTGCGTTGTCTTCGCGGCCGGCGACGTCGAAACCGGATCCGGCGGGGTCGCCGCCTCCGCGCGAAGGCGGGCGGTCATCACGTCCGTCATCGGCGATACCTCCAGTCGAGAATCATCTTCAGGCAGGCGGGTTCGGTGAACGCGGCCTGGTATGCGTCGGGCGCACGGTCCGCGTGCTCGACATGCGTGATCAGCCCGTCGAGCGACAGACGGCCTTCGGCGACCGCGGTCGCGACCGCCGCGAGATCGGGCGCGCGCCATTCCGCCGCCACGCGCAGCCGCGCCTCGCGCATGAAGGCGGGCGCGAAGTCGAAGCGGATGGGTGCGGCATAAAACCCGGCCAGCACGATCTCTCCGCCCGGCGCCAGGGTCCCGATCAGGCGATCGAGCAGCGCGGCATCGCCGCTGCAGTCGTAGATCGACGCGTAGTCGCGGCGTTCGTCGGCATCGGGATGGATCGTGCGATAGCCATCGGCGCCGCCGCGCCTGCCTGGATCGGTCTCCCACACCGTAGGCGTGCCGCCCTCGGCGCAGGCGAGCCGCGCGAGCAGGCGGCCGAGCACCCCGTGGCCGACGATCAGTTCGGGAAGCCGCGCACCGGGCGCAGCCATCGCGTGTCGCGCAGTAGCCGCCAGCGCCAATAGGACGCCGTGCTCTGCCAGCGCCTCGTCGATCGCATGCGCGCGCGCCTGCGGCGCCACCAGCCGCCCGGCGGCGCCGCCGAACAGGGCGCGCACGCCGTCGAAGCATCGCGCACCCGGCACGAAGACGCGCTCGCCGATCCGGTGCTGCGCGCCGCTGCCGGCACCGACGATCCTGCCGACCGTTTCGTATCCGGGAACCAGCGGATAACCCATGCCGGGGAAGTGCGGCATCGCTCCGCTCCACAGCAGCCGCTCCGTGCCGGTGCTGATGCCGCTCCACTCGACGTCGACGACGACATCGTCCGCGCCCACCGGCGCGAGCCCGACGCGATCGACGAAGAGCCTGCCCGGCTCCTTCAGCACGACAGCAAAAGTGTCCATCGAACCCCTTCCGGCGGGCATCGGCCGCTGCCCGCTCTGGCCCCCTCCTGGCCGGATAATTGTCACTGTATCGTGACGCTATGGATTGTCAAGATAGCCTTACAGTCTGGGCAGACGCGCCGTCGCCACCCCGGCACGCAGCGGCAGCGCGGTCGGGTGCAGCCTGAAATCCGCGAAGCCCACGCGCGCGAGCAGCGCCGCGATCTCGGCCGGTCGACGCGCCCGCCCCTGGCCCATCGCCATGAGATAGAACCCGAAATAGGCGGCGCCGACGGTCGCGGCGCCGGGCGCATCGGCCATCGGTTCGCCGATCAGGATCGTGCCGCCAGGCGCCAGGGCGGTCCGCGCGACGGCCAGGATCCGAAGGGCAGCATCGTCGTCGTGGTCGTGGAGAACGCGGATCAGCGTGATCAGGTCGGCGCCCTCCGGCACCGGTCCGGTGCGGAAATCGCCGCCGTGGACCCGGATTCGCGCCGCGAGTCCATCCGCCGCGCACGCCGCTTGCGCGCGCGCGGCGACCGCCGGCAGATCGAACAGGTCGAGGGCGAGCGCCGGATGTCGCCGCGCCACGACCCGCAGGAAGGCGCCTTCGCCGCCGCCCAGATCGAGCACGCGCGCATGACGCTCGAACGGATAGGCGGCGACGATCTCCTCCGCCACCGGTGGCTGGGACAGGGCCATGAGCCGCGAATAGGCCGCGACGTCCGCGGCACCGAGCGACGTGGGGTCCGCGGCCCGCGCATAGCCCCAGTAGCCGCGCAGCGAACCGGGCATCGCCTCGCCGCGCAGCAGCGCCACCGGGTCCGCGAGATCGCGATAGACGAGCGCATGATGCTCGATC
>JBIKXN010000266.1:0-5519 GCA_044355765.1 Alphaproteobacteria bacterium | reverse complement strand
GCCGCGCGCGTGGCGCCCGGCGCGCGCGGGCCCGCAAGGCGGGTCGTGGTGCTGGATCCCGGTCATGGCGGGCAGGACCCGGGCGCGATCGGCAGCTCGGGGATCTACGAGAAGGCGATCACCCTCGCCGTCGCACAGGACGTGCGCCGGCAGCTCGAGGCGACCGGGCGCTACCGTGTCCATCTCACCCGCGACCAGGATGTCTTCGTCGCGCTGCGCGAGCGCATCGCCATGGCGCGCCGCTGGAAAGCAGACGTGTTCGTGTCCATCCATGCCGATTCCATCGGCAGCGTCGAGACGCGCGGCGCGTCGGTCTATACGCTCTCCGACACCGCATCGGACGCCGAGGCGGCGGCGCTCGCGGCGCGCGAGAACCGGGCCGACATCATTGCCGGCGTGGACCTCAGCCACGAGAGCCGCGACGTCGCCAACATCCTGATCGACCTCGCCCAGCGCGAGACGATGAACCGCTCGGCCGAGTTCGCGCATCTGCTGGTGCGCGAGTTGGGCCAGGAAGTGCGCCTGCTGCCGGTCAGGCCGCACCGTTTCGCCGGCTTCGCCGTTCTCAAGGCGCCGGACGTTCCGTCGGTCCTGCTCGAGCTCGGCTATCTTTCCAACGCCGAGGACGAAAGGCTGCTGCGGCAGGCGAGCCATCGGCGTCGCATCGCGCTGGGCGTCCAGCGCGCCATCGACGCGTTCTTCGCGGCACCGTGATAGAAGGCCTGCGCAGACGTGGAACCGATCTTCAAGTCCCGACCGCCGCCGATCGATCTGCGCGCCGATGCCGATCCCAGGCGGGCGCGGCGGCGCGACGCGCCGAAGCCGCGGCGGCGGCTCATGGCCGGCGCGCGTGCGGCGCTGTCCGGCGTCGGCGGCGTCTTCGCGTGGATCTTCGCCCTCGCGATCGCCGTCGGCATCCTCGCGGCGGGCGGTGGCGGATTGTTCGTCTATCAGATGAGCCGCGGCCTGCCCGATTACGCGCAGCTCGCCAGCTACCAGCCGCCGGTCATGACGCGGCTGCACGCCGCCGATGGCCGTGTCTTCGCCGACTACGCCGTCGAGCGGCGGATCTTCGTTCCGCTGGAAGCCGTGCCGGCGCGGCTGGTGGAGGCCTTCATCTCGGCCGAGGACAAGACGTTCTGGACCCATCCGGGCCTGAGCGTTCCCGACATCGTGCGCGCGGCGGTGACCAACGCGCAGAACTGGGGCCGCAAGCGGCCGGTCGGGGCGTCGACCATCACCCAGCAGGTCGCCAAGAACCTGCTGCTGTCGAACGAGGTGTCGATCGAGCGCAAGGTCAAGGAGGCGCTGCTTGCCCTGCGCATCGAGGAAGCGCTGCCGAAGCGGCGCATTATGGAGCTCTACGTCAACGAGATCTATCTGGGCTTCCAGGCCTATGGGGTCGCCGCCGCGTCGCTGATGTATTTCGGCAAGCCGCTCGACGAGCTCGACCTGCACGAGATGGCCTTCCTCGCCGCGCTGCCGAAGGCGCCGAACAACTACAATCCGCTGCGCTTTCCCGAGCGCGCGCGCGAACGCCGCGACTGGGTCCTCGGCCGCATGCTCGAGGACGGCAAGATCACCCAGGCCGAGCACGCCGCGGCGCGCGCCGCGCCGATCGCGGTGCGGGGTCGCGGCGAGGCCGCGGACGTCGCGCGCGCCGATCATTTCGCCGAGGAGGTCCGCCGCGAACTGCTCGCGCGCTTCGGCGAGGAGCAGCTCTACAAGGGCGGGCTCTCTGTCCGTACCTCGCTCGATCCGGATCTGCAGCGCGCCGCCGAGGCGGCGCTGCGGCGCGGCATGGTCGAGTACGACCGGCGGCATGGCTGGCGCGGCGCGCCCGCCGAAATCGAGCTCGGCGCGGGCTGGGAGCGGCGGCTCGGCCGTCTGCGCTTTCCCGGCACGTCCGGCTGGCGCCCGGCCGCCGTCCTGTCGCTGCACGCCGAGCGCGCGGAAATCGGCTTCGCCGACGGATCGCGCGGCACGATCCCCTTCGACGAGATGCGCTGGGCGCGACGGACACTGGACGATCAGCGTGTCGGACCCGTGCCGCGCGGTCCTGCCGACATCGTGCGGCCCGGCGACGTCGTGCTGGTCGAGGCGCTGCCCGCGCCGGCGCCTGCCGGCCGGTTCGCGCTGCGGCAGGTTCCCGACGTGTCCGGCGCGGTCGTCGCGCTCGAGCCCGCGACCGGCCGGGTCCGGGCGATGGTCGGCGGGTGGAGCTTCGAGGTGTCGCAGTTCAACCGCGCCACCCAGGCGTTGCGCCAGCCGGGCTCGGCGTTCAAGCCGCTGATCTTCCTGGCGGCGCTCGAATCGGGCGCGCCGCCCAACGCGATCGTGCTCGACGCGCCGCTGGTGATCGATCAGGGGCCGGAATCCGAGTTGTGGAAGCCAGGGAACTATTCAGGGACGTTCTACGGCCCGACGCCGCTGCGCGTGGGCGTCGAGCAGTCGCGCAACCTGATGACCGTCCGCCTGGCGATGGATGTCGGCCTCGACGCGGTCGTGCGCAAGGCGCGGGATTTCGGCGTCAACGATCGCATGATGCCCGTGCTTTCCGCCGCGCTTGGATCGATCGAGACGACGGTGATCCGGCTGACTTCAGCCTACGCGCCCTTCGTCAACGGCGGGTACCGGGTGACGCCGACGCTCATCGATCGCGTGCAGGACCGCAACGGAAAGACGATATATCGCAGCGACGGGCGAGACTGCCCGGACTGCCGCGACGCGGGATGGGAGGAGCAGACCATGCCCCGCATCGCCGATCCCCGCCGGCGGGTGACGGACGAGCTCAGCGCCTACCAGATGGCGTCGATCCTCGAGGGCGTGGTGGAGCGCGGCACCGGAACCCGCGCGCGCGTGCCCGGGCATCTGCTCGCCGGCAAGACCGGCACGACCAACGATTCGGTCGACGCCTGGTTCGTCGGCTTCTCGGCCGACCTCGTCGTCGGCGTGTGGATCGGGTTCGATTCTCCCCGCACGCTGGGGCCGCGCGAGACTGGCGGCGTCGCCGCCGTCCCCATCTTCCAGGAGGTCATGGCGCACTGGCTGAAAGGCCGGCCGCTGCTGCCATTCCGCGTGCCCGACGCCATGCAGTTCGCCACCGTCGATGCCGAGACCGGGCGCCCCGCGACCCGCGGCAAGCTGGTGCTCGAGGCCTTCAAGCCGGGCCAGGAGCCCGACGCGCCGCCGCCTGCCCAGGCCGCGGGCGGCGCTCCCGGCCGGCCGGCGCCGACGACCGGGCCTGCCGCGGCGCGGCCGCTGCCGGCGCCGGTGCCCGCCCCCGCCGGGGGGGCTTCGTCCGGCATCTACTGACCGCTGGCGCGGTGCGCGCCGGCCCGTATATACCCACGCTCCCCGAGGAGAGGCGAAGCCATGCGCGCCGAGATCCAGCAGACAGCGGACGAGATCAAGCAGTCGCTCGAACTGCTGAGGAGGTATCTTTGACTACGATGCCTCCCAGCGTCGCCTCGACGAACTGAACGCCCGCGCCAACGACCCGGCGCTCTGGAACGACGCCAGGGCCGCGCAGACGGTGCTGCGCGAGCGCGCGACGCTCGACCGCCAGCTGACCCTCTACCGGACGCTGGCCCGCGACTACGACGATGCCGTCGGTCTGATCGAGCTGGCCGCAGAGGAGAACGACGCGGCCGAACTCGCCGCCGCAGAGGACGCGCTCAAGGACCTGCGCGGGCTAGCCGAGCAGCGCGCGGTCGAGGCCCTGCTGTCCGGCGAGGCCGACGCCAACGACGCCTATCTCGAGATCAAGCCGGGTGCGGGCGGCACCGAGAGCCAGGACTGGGCGCAGATGCTCGAGCGGCTCTACGTGCGCTGGGCCGAGGCCCACGGTTTCAAGGTCGAGATCGAGGAGGAGCAGGCGGGCGAGGAGGCGGGAATCAAGTCCGCGACGCTGCGGGTCAGCGGGGACAACGCCTATGGCTGGCTGAAGACCGAGAGCGGCGTGCATCGTCTCGTGCGCATATCTCCCTTCGATTCGAACGCGCGCCGGCAGACCTCCTTCGCCGCGGTCGGCGTCTTTCCGGTGGTCGACGATTCGATCGACATCCAGATCAACGAAGCCGATGTCCGCGTCGACGTCTATCGCGCCTCCGGGGCCGGCGGCCAGCATGTCAACAAGACCGAGAGCGCGGTACGCCTGACGCATATCCCGACCGGCATCGCGGTGGCCTGCCAGACCGAGAGATCGCAGCACAAGAACCGCGACCGCGCCTGGAAGATGCTGCGCGCGCGCCTCTACGAGATCGAACTGCAGCGGCGCGAGGCGGCGGCCCAGGCGCTGCACGCGGCCAAGACCGACATCGGCTGGGGCCACCAGATCCGCAGCTACGTCCTGCAGCCCTACCAGATGGTCAAGGACCTGCGCACCGGCCATCAGACCTCTGACACGCAGGGCGTGCTCGACGGCGACATCGACCCGTTCCTGCGCGCGTCGCTGATGAGCAGGCTGAAGGGCGCGCCGACGAAGGTCGAGGACATCGAGTAGGCCGCGGCGCGGCGCTCAGCGGAACGGCGGCTCGTCGAAGCTGCGCAGCTTGCGCGAATGCAGGCGCTCGCCGCCGGCGGCGCGCAGCAATTCGAGCGCGCGGATGCCGACCAGCAGATGCTGGTCGATGCGGTCGCGATACATGCGGCTCGCCATTCCCGGCAGCTTGATCTCGCCGTGGAGCGGCTTGTCGGAAACGCAGAGCAGGGTGCCGTAGGGGACGCGGAACCGGAAGCCGTTGGCGGCGACCGTGGCCGACTCCATGTCGACCGCGATCGCGCGCGTCTGGTTCAGCCGCTCGAAGAGACCGGCGTAGCGCAGCTCCCAGTTGCGGTCGTCGGTCGTGAACACGGTGCCCGTGCGCATGCGCGTCTTCATCTCGCCGCCCGCGAGGCCGGTGACCTGTTCGACCGCGGCCTGGAGCGCCATCTGGACTTCGGCGATCGCCGGCAGGCTGACATCGGGCGGCAGGTCGCGGTCGAGGACATGGTCGTCGCGCACATAGGCGTGCGCCAGCACGTAGTCGCCGAGGAACTGGCTGCGGCGCAGGCCGGCGCAGTGCCCGACCATCAGCCAGCAATGCGGGCGCAGCACCGCGAGATGGTCGGTGATCGTCTTGGCGTTCGACGGGCCGACGCCGATGTTCACCAGCGTGATGCCGTCGCCGTCGGGCCGCTTGAGATGATAGGCCGGCATCTGCGGCAGATGCGCGGGCACGCTGCCTTCGACCTCCAGCCCGCCATCCGCGGCCCGTCGCGTCGTCGCGCCGCCGGGTTCGACGAACTCGACATAGCCGTCCGCGGCTTCGACGAGCTTGCTCTGGGCCAGCGCGCGGAAGGAATCCACGTAGCGCTGGTAGTTGGTCAGCAGAATGAATCGCTGCATGTCCGCCGGGTCGGTGGCGGTGTAGTGGCGCAGCCGCTGCAGCGAATAGTCGACGCGCTCCGCGGGAAACAGCGCCATCGGCCGCGCGTGCCCGCCCGGGGTGCGATGCGTGCCGTTGGCGATCGCATCG
>JBIKXN010000014.1:0-18026 GCA_044355765.1 Alphaproteobacteria bacterium | reverse complement strand
TGCCGATGCCGCTGACGAACCGGTCGAAGGGAACCCCCAGCGCCCAGAAACCAGCGATCGCGACGACGGCCAGGCAGGCCGCGGCCAGCAGGGCCAGACGGTGGCGCGCCAGCGGGCTGCGGAAAGCAGCAGGATGCCGCAGGCGAAGCCCGTCCAGGTCGATCCGGTCGGCGCTCACGGCACGCGCCCCCAGCCGAGCAAGGCATGCCGGAGCCGCTCCGTCGCCAGGTCGATCAGCATGACGGTAAGGATGATCAGCAGCAGCAGCGCGCTGACGTCGGAATAATAGAACTTGCGGATCGCCTCGATCAGGTCCTGGCCGATGCCGCCCGCCCCGACGAATCCCATCACGGCGGCGCCGCGCACATTGATCTCGAAGCGCAGCAAGGCGTAGCTGGCGAAGTTCGACATCACCTGCGGCAGCACGGCGTAGCGGATGGACTGGGTCCAGGTGGCGCCGCAGGACACCGCCCCGTCGACGGGTTTCATGTCGATGTTCTCGACGACCTCGCCGAACAGCTTGCCCAGCGCGCCGGCGGTATGGATGGCCAACGCCAGAATCCCCGGCAGCGGGCCAAGCCCGAAGGCCTGGACGAAGATCAGCGCGAAGACCAGTTCGGGGACGGTGCGGCAAAACTCCAGGACCCTTTTGGCCGACAGCCGAACGAACCGACTGCGGACGAGATTGGAGGCCGACGCGAAGCATAGCAGGAAGCCGCCGATCGCGCCGGTCACCGTGCCGAGATAGGCGATCAGCACCGTCTCGCCCATCAGCAGGAGCCACAGGTCCAGTCCCCAGAGCCACTCCACCGGATCGGTCCAGACCGGCGCGCCGCTGTCGAGGCGCAGGATCCGGCCGATATAGTCGGGAAGACGGTGGAAATTCGTCGCGAGTACGGCGAGATCGACCTCTGCGACGACCGCGGCGACCGCGATCGCGCCACCCAGGCAGAGGGCGAACAGGCTGGCCGACCGCCGCCGTGCCGCAATCGCGGCGTCGTGGGCGGCGAGCAAAGGCAGAACGGCGGTCGTGGATACCCGGTCGTTCATGCTCTGCGCCGTCCGGTGTCGCGCGCCGCCTATCCGCCGCTTGCCTCCCCGCGCTCAGGAACCGCGACGGCGGCGCATGTCGTCGACGAATTTCTGCAGATCGACGACCGCCTGATAGTCGGCATGGGTCACGGCATGGAACCCGCGATCCTGACCGTCCGAGAGACGCTCGAAGGCGGCCTTGGCCTTGATCGGAGCTTCGTTGAAGGCCTTGACGATCGCGGCCCTGAGATCCGCGGGAAGGCTCGCCACGAACGCCCAGGGCGATCCAGCGATCAGATCCGACCGGAACACGATCTTGAAGTCCGCCGCCTTGACGATGCCCTTGTTCGCCATGCGCGCGAGATTGGAGTCGGTCTCCGAGTTCCACCAGTTGAAGGCGAGGTCGCAGGTCCCCTGGCCCAGCGCGGTCACGGCGTTCTCATGGCTACCGGCGTTGACGATGCGCCCGAAGAACTTGTCCGGATCGATCTGCATCTTGCTCATCGCGAAGCGCGGAACGTTGTTGCCAGAGGTCGAATTGGGGTCGACGAGGCAGAGATTGCGGCCACGGAAATCCTCCAACCGGGTGCCGGCGTCGTTGGCGCGCGCGTAGGCGACCGAGTAGTAGCCGATCGATCCGTCCGACTTGATGCTGGTCGCGAAGGGGATCACGCCGCCATTGGTGACCGTCCAGGCGCGGACATAGGAAGACGGACCGTAGTTCGCGACATGAATGTTGCCGGCGCGCTGACCTTCGATCACGGCGGCGTAGTCGGTGGCGATACGCAGTGTCGTCTTGACGCCGAGTTCGGAAGCTAGATAGGCGAGGAATGGCTGCATCCGCTCGGTTACGCCGGACGCGTTCTCCGCTGGAACTACCGCGAACACCAGTTCGGGATGCGATTGCTTCCAGTTCTGCGCGCTGGCGGCGACGGGAAGGGCGAGACAGGCGGCGATGATGGTGCGTCGAAGCATGTGGGTTCTCCGTGTGGGGTGGGAACGGGTTCAGGCGGCGACGGGTGCCGGCGCGACGATGCCGTCGCCGACACCTTCGTTGGCCTCGAGTCCGTAGAGTTCGCGCGCGGCGGCGTCGTTCAGCATCTCCGGCCTGCCGTCGAAGACGATCCGCCCTGCGCTCATGCCGACCAGCCGGTCGCAATAGCTGCGCGCGACATCGAGGGCGTGGAGATTACAGAGCACCGTGATTCCGTAGTCGCGGTTGATCCGGCGCAGCCCATCCATCACCAGACGGGTATTGCGGGGATCGAGCGACGCGATCGGCTCGTCGGCGAGGATCAGCCGCGGCTCCTGCACCAGGGCGCGCGCGATCGCGACACGCTGCTGCTGACCGCCCGACAGCGTCTCGGCGCGCTGCGCCGAGAGCGCGGCCATGTCGAACTGATCGAGTGCCGCGAGCGCGGTTGCCCGGTCGGCGTCGTTCCAAATCCCGGTGATGGCGCGCAGGCGCGAAGCATGGTTGAGGCGTCCGATCAGCACGTTGGTCAGGACGTCGAGGCGGCCGACGAGGTTGAACTGCTGGAAGATCATGGCGCTGGAGCGGCGCCAGTCGCGCAGCGCCTGGCCGCGCAGCGCCGTCACGTCGATGCCTCCCGAAAGAATGCGTCCCGAACTTGGATCGACGAGGCGGTTGATCATGCGCAGCAGCGTCGACTTGCCGGCTCCGGAGCGACCGATCACGCCAACAAAGCTGCCTGCCTTCACCTCCAGGTCGACGGAGTCGACGGCGAGCTTCTGTCCGAAGCGCCGAGAAAGATTTTCGATCGTGAGCATCGACAGCTCCCTTCTGGAGCCGATCTATCCGTCGCCGGCGACTCATCGGTGACACTGGCGTGCCGGAAACGCGTCGTTGCGCCGCAAGGTCAACGTCATCGATCTGTCGTCGTCTCTTCGCCCGGCTATGGACCTCATCGGTGCCTCGAAAGCGGAGGCATGCGATGAAAGTCAGCGACGGCACGTCGGGAAGTCTGATTTTGGTCGTCGGTCCGAGCGGCGCCGGCAAGGACACCCTGATCGATGGCGCGCGGGCCGCCCTGGCCGGCGATCCCGGCTTTCATTTCGTCCGCCGGTGCATCACCCGGCCATCCACCGCGGGCGGCGAGAACCACGAACCGTTGCATGAGCGCGACTTCGCGGCGCGCCGCATCGCCGGCGACTTCGCGCTGTGGTGGGAAGCCAACGGCCTCGCCTATGGCCTGCCGCGCGCGAATCTCGACGCCGCGCTGGCGCGCGGCGCCTGCGCCGTCGCGAACGCGTCGCGCGGCGCCGTCGCACGGGCGCGGGAGACGCTGGGCGACGTCCGCGTCGTACTGGTCACGGCCTCGCCCGACATCCTCGCGCGGCGGCTTGCGGGCAGGGGTCGCGAATCCGCCGCCCAGATCGAGGCGCGGTTAGTACGGGGTGGGGCCTTCGATGCGACGGGCTGCGATGCGATGATCCGCAATGACGGCGACCCGTTCGACGCCATCACCCGCTTCGTCGGGATATTGCGGGCATTCGCGGCTGACCGCCGAGCGGGACACGCAGCCGGACGTTGAAGGCGGCCCCGGGTGAGGGCTGCTCGAACAGGCAGAGCGCGTCGATGTCGTGCGCGACGCCGCAGACCGCATCGGCGTGCGGCTTGAGAAGGGCGGCGAATGTCTCGCGGCTTGCCGGTTCGAGCCGCCGGGTGAGTGTCAGGTGGAAGCGGAACTCCTCCATGACATAGGGATAGCCCCAACGCAGCAGCAGCGCCTCCTGCCTCGGCGTCAGCCCGGTGGCGCGCCGCCGCGCCAACTCGGCGGCGTCGGCCGGCGCGCGCAGCCAGTCGAGATCCTCGACGCAGCGCTGCGACAGTTCCGCGAGGTCGGCGCGCTCGTCGCGCGGCGTCAGTGCGAGGAAGCCATCGATGCTCTCGAGGCGGAGCTGGATGCCGGTTACCGGTGACAGCCGGGCCGCGAGGCCGCGCAGCGCCGACTCCACCTCGTCCCGCCTGATCCCCGCGCGCGTCCGAAATGGTGGTTTCAGCGTCGCGTGAAAGCCATAGATCCGCGCGTCCGCCGTCGCGGCTTCCCAGGAGGGGGGCAGATCGCCGACCAGCGATGCTGGCGATTGCCCGGTCTCGGCGTCCCTGCCCAACCACCGGTTCCCGAAGGCGGCGAGGTCGCTGCCGGGCGCAGGCGCCCAATAGACCGCGAAGCGCGGCGCGCTCATGGTCATGGTCAGGCCACCCGCGCGCCGTCGCGCCAGACCGCCCGCACTACCGGTGTCTCCGGCCGGTCGTTCACGCGCAGGATGTCGGCGCGCCGACCGATGGCGATCTCGCCGCGATCGTCGAGTCCGAGCAGGCGCGCCGGCGTCGAAGTCGCGGTCGCGACCGCGGCGGCAAGCCCCATCCCGCCGTCGCGGTGCAGCCGCAGCACGCCGTGCACGAGGCTCGCCGGTACATAGTCCGACGACAGGATGTCGATGCGGTCGGCGCGCGCCAGGTCGAGCGCGGAAACATTGCCGGAATGCGACTTGCCGCGCACGACATTCGGAGCGCCCAGAAGGATCGCGATCCCCTGCGCGCGCGCGCCGTCGGCCGCCTCCAGCGTCGTCGGAAACTCGGTGAAGCGCGCGCCGCAGGCAACGGCCTCTTCGACATGCGCGGCGCAGGCGTCGTCGTGGCTGCCGACGAGAAAACCCCGGTCATGCGCGATCGCGGTTACCCGCGCCCGGTTGGGCGCCGCATTGCGGCGCTGCGCCTCGCGATGGCGCTCGAGGACGGCGTCCATCTCGGCGTCCGAGACGCCATGCTTGCCCTGGTAGTACCGGCGATACTGATCGACATCGGCGAATTGACGCTGGCCCGGAGTATGGTCCATCAGCGTGGCGACGCGCACCAGCGGGTGCGTCGCCAGGTCTTCGAACACGTCAAGCAAATTGCCGTGGCTGACCTCGGCGCGCAGATGAACGAGATGGGTCGCGCGCAGGGCGCCCCCGCACGACGTCGCCTCGATCGCGGCGACCAGTTCCCGGAGGGCGACGGCACGCGCCGGGTTTCCCCAGATATCGCCAACCGTCAGCGCGTCGCAAACGGTGGTGATTCCGGCTGCGGCGACCTGGGCGTCATGCGCCATGACGGCGCTGGCGAGCGGCCACATAACGCCGGGGCGCGGAGAGACATGCCGCTCAAGATTGTCCGTGTGCAGCTCGATCATACCGGGCATGACCAGCTCGCCGCCGCAGTCGATCGCGGCGGCGACGCGGCATGGCCCCTCAGCGATGTCGACGATCCGGCCATTCCTCGCGGCGAGGGATCCGTGGACGACGCCGCGACCGGCGACGATCCGGGCGTTGGCGAGGACGAGGTCTTCGGTCATGCAGCCGCCTTCTGGATGATGCGGCAGTCGAGTTCGCGCGTCGCGACCGCTTCTCGCGCCGCCGGATCGTGGAAGATCCCGAGGATCGCGGCGCCCCCCGCCCGTGCCTCGTCGATCAGTCGCAGGACGATCGCCTTGTTGGCGTCGTCAAGCGAGGCGGTTGGTTCGTCGAGCAGCAGAACCGGAAACGCGACCACGAAGACCCGCGCGATGTTCACACGCTGCTGTTCGCCGCCCGAGAACGTCGTCGGCGACAGGCCCCAGAGCCGCTTCGGGATGCCGAGGCGCGTCAGCATCGCGCTGGCCCGGTCCCTGGCTTCTTCCGGGGCCGCGCCGGCCGCGCGCGCGGCATCCGCCACCACGTCCAGCGCCGGCACGCGCGGGATGACGCGCAGGAACTGGCTGACATGGCCAAGCGTGTCGCGCCGCAGCGCCAGGATCTGGCGCGGGGACGCACGCGCTATGTCCACCGCGCGACCGCCTGAGGCGACGATCACGCGCCCGCTATCCGGCGCATAGTTGCCGTAGGCGATCCGGAGGATCGTGCTCTTTCCGATCCCGGATGGTCCGACCAGCGCCACGCACTCGCGCGGACCGATCTCGAGCGACACCGAGTCGAGCACCGGCAACACGGCGCCGCCCTGGTTGTGGAGTGTGAAGGACTTCGAGACCTCGACGAGTCGGATGGACGCGGTCATGGGGGCAATACCGAGGAAACGAGAAGCTGGGTATAGGCGTGATGCGGATCGTCGAGCACGCGGTCGGCAAGACCGTGCTCCACGATCTCGCCGCCGCGCATCACGACAATGCGATGAGCCAGAAGCCGTGCGACCGCCAGATCATGCGTCACGACCAGCGCGGCGAGATCGAGGTCGCGCGCAAGGTTCCGGATCAGGTCCAGCAACCGCGCCTGCACCGACACGTCGAGGCCACCGGTGGGTTCATCCATGAAGACCAGCCGCGGGTCGCTGACCAGGACGCGGGCGATCTGCAGCCGCTGCTGCATCCCGCCGGAAAAAGCGAGCGGCGTGTCGTCGATCCGGTCCGCCTGGATCTCGACACGCTCCAGCCAGTCGCTTGCGCGGGCGCGGATGGCGCCATAATGGCGCGCGCCCACGGCCATCAGACGCTCGCCGACATTGCCGCCCGCCGAGACCCGCAGCCGCAGCCCGTCGCGCGGGTTCTGATGGACGACACCCCAGTCGGTCCGCATGAGAAGGCGCCGCCGCGCCTCGCTCGCCCCCCAGACGTCGAGCAGCTCCCCGTCGCGCATGCGGTAGGCGACAGTTCCGGCGGAGGGCCGAAGCCTGCCGCTCAGGCAGTTGAGCAACGTGGTCTTGCCCGAGCCCGACTCGCCCACGATCGCGACGACCTCCCCGGGAAAGATCTCGAGATCGATCCCGCGGCACGCGACGCGCGCGCCATAGGCGTGGGACAGGCCGCTGGCGGCGAGCAGCGGCGTCTCGCTCATGCGACGCTCCCGGAGCCCGCGATCTCGCGCCGTTCGCGGCAATGGTCGGAGTCGGAGCACACGAAGATCCGGTCGCCACGGTCGTCCACGACGATCTCGTCGAGGTAGGTATCGGTCGCACCGCAGAGTGCGCAGGGCCGGTCGCTGCGCTCGACCGTGAAGGGATGATCGTCGAAATCCAGGCTGCGCACAGACGTGAAAGGCGGCACGGCGTAGATCCGCTTCTCGCGCCCCGCCCCGAAGAGTTGCAGCGCCGGCATCATGTCCATCTTGGGATTGTCGAACTTCGGGATCGGCGATGGCGACATCACGTAACGCCCGTTCACCAGCACCGGGTAGTTGTAGGAGGTCGTGATCCGGCCATGCGCGGCGATGTCCTCGTAGAGCTTCACGTGCATCGCGCCGTATTCGACCAGCGCGTGCATCTTGCGCGTCTCGGTCTCGCGTGGCTCGACGAAGCGCAGCGGTTCCGGGATCGGCACCTGGTAGACCAGGATCTGTCCCGCCGTGAGCGGCTTCTCGGGGATCCGGTGCCGCGTCTGGATGATCGTCGCGTCCGCGGTGCGTTCGGTCGTCGCCACGCCGGCGACTCGCGCGAAGAAACGGCGGATCGAGACCGCGTTGGTCGTGTCGTCCGCGCCTTGGTCGATCACCTTCAGCCTGTCCTCGGGTCCGATCAGCGCCGCGGTGACCTGGATCCCGCCGGTCCCCCAGCCATAGGCCAGAGGCATCTCGCGGCTGCCGAACGGGACCTGGAACCCGGGTATGGCGATCGCCTTCAGGATCGCCCGACGGATCATGCGTTTGGTGGCCTCGTCGAGATAGGCGTAGTTGTAGCCCTGCGACACCGCGTTCATTGCGCGGCCTCGCTGTCGGTCAGTCGCGCGCGTAGCGCCCGCACCGCGAGCAGCTCTGCCTGGAAGTCGACATAATGCGGCAGCTTGAGATGCTGCACGAAGCCGGACGCGTCGACATTGTCGCAATGCGAGAGCACGAATTCCTGGTCCTGCGCTGGCGCGCGCACTTCCTCTCCGAATTCATCGGCGCGCAGCGCCCGGTCGACCAGGGCCATCGCCATCGCCTTGCGTTCGCTGTGGCCGAAGGCGAGGCCGTAGCCGCGGGTGAACTGGGGCGGGACGCCGGCGCCGCCCTTGAACTGGTTGATCATCTGGCACTCCGTCACTTCGATGTCGCCGATGTCGACCTCGAAGCCGAGTTCCTCGATCATCACCCGGACGGCGACCTCGCCGAAGCGGATCTCGCCTGCGAAGGGATGGTTGTTGCCATAGCCGCGCTGGGTCGAATAGGCGAGCGCGAGCAGAAACCCCTCGTCGCCGCGGGCGAGCGCCTGGAGACGCGTGTCGCGGCCGGCCGGATGCGTCATCGGATCGCGGGTGATGTCCGCGGGCTCGGCCTCGGAGGCGGGCTCGCGCTCGATCAGACCTTCCTCGCCAAGAAGGTCGGCGACGCGGGGCATCGCGACGGGCGGTTCGGTCGGGCTGGCGGGCTGCGGGGCAGGCGCCGCCTGCGCGGCCCCGGGCTCGAGCAGCGAGAAGTCCAGCAGCCTGTGCGTGTAGTCGAAGGTGGGTCCGAGGATCTGTCCGCCTGGCAGATCCTTGAACGCCGCCGAGATCCGGCGCGCAGGTGTCATCTTCGCGGTCTCGATCGGCGCCGAGAAGGCCAGGCGCGGCAATGTCGTACGATACGCTCGCAGCAGGAAGATGGCTTCGATCAGATCTCCGCGCGACTGCTTGACCGCAAGGGCCGCAAGCTCCCGGTCGTGGAGCGAGCCCTCGGTCATCACGCGGTCGACGGCGAGGGTCAACTGCGCGTCGATCTGCTCGACCGTGATCTCCGGCACCCGGGCATCGCCGCGACGCACCCGCGCCAGCATGTCGAGCGCGGCGTCAATCGCCCGCTCGCCACCCTTGACGGCAACATACATGGCTCAGTCCTCCAGGCGGGTCGTGCGCGGTAGCGCCGCGATGCGCTCGCCACAGGTGAGCACCACGTCGATGCCGCGCGGAAAAGCGGTCGCGAGGGCCTCGCGCTGCGCGAGGAGATTCGGGGGAATGCCCTCGATCGTCAGGCGCGTCTCGCCGTCGATTCCCGGACCAGTCAGTCGCTGTCCGGAACCCGCCTCCAGCCGACTGGCGCTCAGGACCAGTATCGCGGACAGGTGCGGCGCCTCGTCCGAGCCGATCCGGAGCGTCGTCAAGTCGGGACAAACGCAACCCGGCGGTACGATGACGAAGTCCGCTTCCGCGGCGGTTCGCTCGAGGCGGCAGCCGGTATGGAATCGCAGCCAGGCGCCAGCCCCGACGCAACCCTGGGGCAGGAAGACGCGCGTCTCGAAATCGAGCAGGGACAGACCGATTGCGGCTGCGGCCGGCACGAGCGGTGTGGGAAAATCCGGCGGCGGCGTCAACCGCACGATCGTGCCTGGACGCGACAGTGCGTCCAGGAGCCCGCGGAAAACCCGCTGCGAGGCATCGACCGGATCACCGTAGCCGGGCAGCATGTCCAGTCCGGAGGGCGCAACCAGTTGGTCCATCGTCATCATCACCCTCTCACCACCGTGAGGAAATCGACACGCGTGCCGACGGCGTCGTTCCAGCGTCGCTGGCGCCGTTCCTCCTGCGCGGCGGCAAGTGGTGCGATCACCCGCGCCATCAGGACTTCGCGCCGGTCGGCGATCTGAAGCAGCGCGTCGAAGCGCGCCGCGATCTCGGCCTGCCGAAGCGCCCGCCCAGCGATATAGGCATGTCCCTGGGCGCCTTCGGCGGAGCGGACGACGCAGCGCGTCATCGTCATCTCGCCAAGATTGAACTCCGCGCCGGTATCTCCGCTGCGCGCCCGGACCATGACCAGACCGGTCTCGGGCGGCTTCAGCAGGACGAAGGACGGGGGATCCACCACCGAGTTCCAATGTCCCTCGAGCGATTCGCGCGGCGCTCGAGCCAGCACCGCCATCCAGTTCCGGCGCGCCGCCGCCGGGTCTTGATCCTGCATGTTTCCAACCGCCAGCTTGCAGACCCGATGGAAACATCGATCGATGACGCGACGCCGACATATTCGTGACGCTTCTTAGCGAGCCCGCCAAATCGCAGCGCAACGGCCGCTGTATCGAAATGAAACTGTCGCGGCGTCGCGTGTATCCGAAATCCGTATGAGCGACGCGCGAAGGTTCCCGATGAATGCGATCACATCCACACGGGTCCTTGCCGCGGACGGGTCGCTCGCACCACGGATCGTTACCTGGTCGGGCGACGAGATCACCTCGGTGGAGAGCAGCGCGACGACACCGGCGGCGTTCGACGCTGGCGAGATGCTCGTCCTGCCCGGCATCGTCGACATCCATGGCGATGCCTTCGAGCGTCAGGTGATGCCGAGACCGGGCGTCGCGTTCGACATGGACGTCGCGCTGGCGGAGACCGATCGGCAATTGCTGGCGAACGGGATCACGACAGCGTTCCATGCGATCACCTATTCCTTCGAGCCAGGGTTGCGCGGCGCCGAAACTGTGCGCGGATTCATGGCGGCAATGGAGCGCTTGAGGCCGGTCCTTCGCTGCGACACACGAGTCCATCTTCGTCACGAGACCTATAATGTCGGCGCCGTCGATGAGATCCTGGGGTGGCTGGATGCGGGTCGCATCGATCTGCTCGCCTTCAACGATCACACCGCCGAACTCGTCGAAAAGTCGCGCGCCGGCAAGTCGATGACGCGCTACGTTGATCGTACCGGTCTGGATCCCGAAGCCTTCGCCGCGCTCGTCATCGCGGCCGGAGAGCGCGAATGCGAGATTCCGGGCGCGAATGCGAGGCTTGCGGACGCGGCGCGCCGCGCCGGCGTGGCGCTTGCTTCGCATGACGACGTGACGCCCGAGACGCGTCAATCCTTTCGCGCTCTGGGGTGTTCATTGTGCGAGTTCCCGAAGACAAGGCTCGCTGCGGCCGCCGCGCGCGCGTTCGGCGAGACGGCGATCCTGGGTGCGCCGAACGTGATCCGGGGTGGAAGCCAGTCCGGAGGTATCGACGCGACGACCGCGATCCGCGACGGCCTGTGCGACGTGCTGGCATCCGACTATTACTATCCCGCGATGTTGCAGGCAGCGATGCGACTCTGCGGCTCTGGCATGATCGGGACCGCCGAAGCTTGGTCCCTGGTCGCTAGGGCGCCGGCAATGGCCACCGGGCTCGCCGATCGAGGCGCGCTGGAAGTCGGGCTCCGTGCCGACATCATCGTCGTCGACGACAGCGATCCCCGTCTGCCGAGGGTCGTCGCCGCCATCGCTGGCGGCCAGCCGGCGCTGGTAGATGGAGCGCGCCTACGCTGGATGCGCCCGTGATCCCTGGCGGGCCGCTGAAAACCCCTTCGTGACCGCCTGATTCGCTTGCGGTGGATCGGCGATGGAGGGATCGATGCCGGGGACGCGAGTTCGACGCGCTGTATTCGACGACCGGGCGGCCATCGATAGCGCCCGAGTTGCTGGGGCGCGCGACGCTTCTTCAGGCGTTCTATTCGGTGCGCTCGGAGCGGCAGTCGATGGAGCAGATCGACTACAATACATCGCGGTGAACGGGAGCGTCTCGAAGCTGGGCAAGGTTCGCAAGACCATGATGACGGGCGCACGACACGCCATGCGGGCTGCGCGACGAGTTTGCGCGTACGCAAGCGGATCGAAGAGGTGTTCGGTTGGAGGAAGGTCCAGGCGGGCTTGGCCAAGACCAAGCTTCGTGGTCTCGCCAAGGTCGAGGCGGCGCTCACCTTCGCCGCCGTCGCCTGCAATCTGATCCGGCTGCCCAAACTGCTCGCCGCAAGCCCGGGATAGGGTGATATGGGCGCGAAACGCGCGCGCGCCTACGGCAAGCGACGAAGCGACAAGGCCGAACGGCTCGCATCGCAGCACGGATCGGCCCCGGATCCGCCGTCGGAGCCCTTATGCCGCAACCAAACCGGACTTCTTCGGCGCCCTGCTAGAGGGCCCTGCGCCTGAGCCAGGCGCTGATCTGCTCGACCGCGATCACGAGTCCTAGAATCGCAAGGATGATGGTCGCGGCTTCGTCGTAGCGGAACATGTCCATCGATACCTGGAGCTCGATCCCGATGCCTCCAGCGCCGACGAGCCCGAGCACAACCGACGAGCGCGTGGCCTTCTCCAGCGCGAACAGCGTCGCATTGATCAGGCCTGGCGTCGCGGTGGGAAGGACCGCGCCGGCAATCACCGCCGCCGGCGCGGCTCCGAGCGCGCGTAGCGCCTCCTGGGGCCGGCGGTCCGCCTCCTCCATCGCCTCGGCGAAGAACCTGCCGCAGAAACCGATCTTGTCGACGGCGATCGCCAGGACGCCCGCGAAGGGACCAAGGCCGACAATGGCCACGAAGAGCAACGCCCAGACCAGGTCTGGGACCGTCCTGCAGACCGCTATCATGATCCGGACAAGATGATAGATCGCCGCATTCGGGCTGAGGTGGCGGGTCGCAAGCACTGCCAGGGGCAGGCTGAGGGCGCAACCGATCACCGTGCCGGCCACGGCCATCTGGAAAGTCTGGAGCAATGACGCAAGGACAGGTCCGATCCTGTCGAGGCTTGGCGGGAGCATCTCGCCGAAAATGCGCAGCGCATGCGGTCCGCCGCGCAGGAGTTCCATGATCGAGACCTCTGTCGCACGCAGCGAAGCGATCACGAATGCTGCGGCGGCCACGACCAGGACGAAGCCTATTGGCGACGGCCGTCCGAACCGTTCGGGTGTTATGGACCCTGGCTCAGGCATAGAGGGCGTCCGCGGCACCGGCGTCGAGCGCGCTGCTCGGCGCGTCGAGCACGACGCGACCGGCGCGCAGGCCGATCACGCGGTCGGCATAGGCGCGGGCGTGGTGAATATGGTGCGATGTGAACACGACGGTTATCCCCTCCCGGTCGACCAGGTTGCGGAAAGCGCGCATCACATCCTCGCCTGCGGCCGGATCGAGGCTCGCCGCCGGTTCGTCGGCCAGCAGCAGTCCGGGGCCCTGCATGAGCGCGCGCGCGATGGCAACCCGTTGGGACTGTCCGCCCGACAGCCTGTCGGCACGTTGCGCCGCCAGCGAATCGAGCCCAACCCGAGCGAGACAACCCATCGCTTCGGCGCGCAGTCCGGCATGTGCGAAGCGATGCGAGATCGCTCCCCACCACGCGACGCGACCAAGAGCGCCGTGCACGACGTTCGTAAGGACGCTCGCCCGTCCGACGAGGTTATGCTGCTGGAACACGAAGCCCGTCCGGCGCCGCAATCCGCGCAGCGCCCCGCCGCGCGCTGCCAGGATGTCGGCGCCATGGATCGAGATCGCGCCCATGTCAGGCTCGACGAGTCGAACCAGCAGACGCAACAGCGTCGATTTCCCAGCGCCATTCGGCCCGATAAGCGCGACGCACGTCCCGGGCGCGACGCGCAGACCGACCTCGTCGACCACGCGCCGTCCTCCGAGTTCCTTTACCAGCCCGCGCGCATCGATGATCGCGTCGGCGGACGCCACGTCAATCGCCGACGAATTCCGAGAACTGCGGCTGTCCGATGGTTCCGTACATGCGACGGACGTAGTTGAAGTCGTCGTCGCGGATCGTGGTGATCCAATGCATCCCCTTGAACTTCTGGTTCTCGTCCCCGCCCGACAGGATCGCTTGCGTGAGCTTGGAGCCGTGCTCGCGGAACGCCGTGCGCAGGGCGTCGAGCACGCGCGAATCGACATGCGACCCGGCCAGGATCAGGTCCATCGGAAGGTCGCGACCGCGGGCTATGACCCGGAACGCCATGTCCGGGTTGCGGTCGCGCAGGCGCTGAAAGTCGGTGTTGTTCATGCCGCCCGCCGCAACGTCCCCTCGCTTGACAGCTTCGAGCAGCACATTGGTCGAAAGATGGTTGATCTGAAGATCCGCGCGGGGGTTCATCCCCTGGTCGGCCAGAATCTGGATCGGTCCGAGATGCCGGGATGTCGATCCGATCGCACCCAGACCGAGTTTCTGGCCTTTGAGATCGGCGGGGACATTGTATGGCGAGTCAGCGCGTACCACGATGTTCGAGAAGTAGTCGACCCTCGTGAGCCCAACGACTGGCACCGCGTTCGTCCGCGCCCTGAAGACCACGTATTCCGCCGGTCCCGTCAGCACTACATCGATCCGTCTGGCATTGAGCGCCTCCACGGCCGCAGTGCGGTTCGGAACCGGGAAGAACCGGAAGTCCAATCCGGCCAAATCCTTGAGAGCTTTCTGAAAAGGACCCCACTCGCGCTGAAGGTTCTCGAGCCCGACGATGTCGGTGACGGCGAAGCGTAGCTCGCTCCCCTGCGCGGCGGCGCCGGCGAGGCAGGTCAGTGCCAGCGCGCCGGCGGCAAAACGGCGTCGGAAGAACCCGGGCATGTTGATCTCCTTGTAGAGTCAGACAGCGGCATGACAGATGCGGGTGACCGGCCGGTGATGCACCGGTGTCAAAAGAATGACGATCGGCTCAGGTCCTGGCGCGCTGCGCGCCTGCGACACGCATCGCGTAGGAGGCGAACTGCGGCACATCCAGGCCCGGTACCTTCGCCTTCTCGTCGTAGCGCCGGAGCCGCACGGCATCGCGCCAATAGTCGGTCGCCTCGAACACGATGACCTCTGCCCCACTCATCGGGCCGCCCTGCAAGGCAAGGCTACGGACCGAGTCGGGCGACAGTTTCAATGCGTATTCAGGCTCCGTCGCGCAGAGATAACGCTTGGCCGCGACGTGCAGCCGGATCGGCTCAGTGACATCGGGGCCGAAGCCGCGGGTCAGGAAATCGGATGCCAGAGCTTCGTGCCGGTCGTCGAGGCCGCGCTTGGCCGGCGCCTCGCCAAGGTCGTGGATCATGTGACCTATGTCGTGGAGGAGGGTAGCGACCACGAGCGCGTCGGTTTCGCCGGCGGCCGCGGCCAGGGCGGCGCCCTGCAAGGCATGTTCGAGTTGCGAGATCGAGTTCAGACCGTAGCGCCGCGTTCCGCGCGCGGCATAGAGGGCGGAGATTTCAGCGAAATCAGGAATCATCCTGCGTCCTTCCGGTTTTGGTCCTGGCGGTCACTGCCCCGTGAGTCCGTCGAGATACATCGTGGTGCCGACGTGGCTGCGGGCCAGCGCGGTGGAGTGCCGGGAGGCTTCCGGCAGGAGAATGTCGTGGCGCGTCTGGTCAGGTACCTGGGGCACCTTGCGCTCATAGGCTTCGCGGAGGCATCGGCCGTGCAGACCGGTCGCCGGGATGTCGAGCAGGTCAAGAATCGTGGGCGCGATGTCGATCAGGCCGGCGTGGAGAACGCTCGTCGCGTCGCGGCGGAACATCGAGCCCTGTATCGCGAGCGTGTTGGCCATCTCGTGCCGATTGAGGCCACCATGGGTCCCTGCGCCGGACGGCAGGTCGGAGTCGTACAGGCACCTGCCCGGCAAGCCACCTGCGGCGATCGCGTCGTCGGTGCGCAACGTGAACACCAGGTCCGGAGCAGCCGGGTGTCCAATCCCCAAATCGGCGAGGGTCGCGCGTCCGGCGATCGAACGCCGCGTGAACACGGCGTCGGACCAGTCCTGATCGCTGAGCCAAGCAATGAATTCGTGCGCGCGGCGCGACCCGTCCGGCAGGCCGTAGACCAGCGAGACCGCACCCGGGACCACGACGATGTCACGGGCTCCGGGCGTACCCTCTGCGACCGGCCAGCCGCCCGCGCGGATCGATCGTGCGATATCGATCCGCTCGCTGCCCGTCACGTGACCATGATCCGAGACCACGAAGATCTGCAGGCGGTCGTTCTCACCGTTGCGGTCGCGCCATTCAAGGATGCGGGCGAGAGCGTCGTCGGCTGCTCGTTCCGCGAGGGCCGCCTGCGCGCTGCCGATCCCACATCGGTGATACGTCGAGTCAGGTTCGCCTGACCATAGGATAGCGACATCCGGGTCGATTTCTGGCAGCACATACTCGGTCAATGCCCGCGCCGCATATTCGACCGTGGCAACCCGAGGAATCTCTTCGGCCGGCGCCGGGCCCAAGGCCGTGGCGATCGCGTCCATCGCGCCGCCGGTGGCGATGCCGGGGTGCGGCGACCACGCGAAACCCAGTGGCGCATGCGTCCCCTCCGCCAGAATGCGGCTGGTACCCTCGGATGCGGTGGAGACGACGGCGTAGCGGATGCCCCGCGCCGCCAGACGTTCCGAGAGCGTCTCGCGCGCCAGGAGCCGGCCGCGGATGCGGCAGAGTTCCGCGAGGTCAACGCGCGAGGCGGTCGCGACCGGGCGTGCGGCGAAGATCCGCGGGTCGTAGAAGTCGTTGGCGATGAGACCGTGATCGCCCGGCAGACACCCGGTTACGAGCGACGCGGCGGCGACGCGCGTCTCGCTCGGGAAAACCGTTCGCGCGTGGGGAAAATTCACCCCCTCCAGACGCAGCCGCCACAGAGCAGGCATCCGGACCGGGTCGATGCGGTCCGGCCGGAGACCGTCGCAGACCAGTATGACGATGCGCGGCTTCATGCGTGCCGGCCCCTGCTCGAGGCTCGTAGGCGCTCGCTGGCCGCGAGGCGTGTAGACATCGCCCTCTTCCCGATGTTCGGACGACAAACGGGTAACGGCTACGCAATGCGGTTGTGTCGTGGTTTCGCGACGCCCGGATGACAGTCGCGCTGGCGCGTTTCGGCCTACCGACCCCTACGCTTCTCGAGACCGCCTGGCGTCGCCCGGTAATGCGTAAGTGTGCGATCGGCGTGTCTGAGGCGCCAACTGAGGAGCTTCTGGGCGTAGTCGCGGACAATGCCTGCATAGGCCGGATCGTCGGCGCGGTTGACGAACTGACCCGGATCCTCGTCGAGGTCGAAGAGCAGCGGCGGCAAGGCCGCAAAATGAACATACTTGTATTCGCGGTCCTGGACGACCGCCAGCGAGGCGCTGTCCATGGTCAGGCCGAGCGCGGTCTCGGGGTGCGAATAATAGATGTCCCGGAAATCGAACTCGTAATGCACCTCCTGGCGCCAATTTGACGGGGTCTCGCCGCGGCAGAATGGCAGCAGGGAATGCCCTTCGCACTGACGGGGGACCTCCAGACCCAACCAGTCCAGGATCGTCGGCATGCAGTCGATCGTCTCTGTGAAGGAATCGACGATCCGACCGCGGCTCGCATCGGCCACGCGACTTGGGTCGCGCACGATCATCGGTATGCGGAAGCTCTGGTCGAAATAGCCAACCTTGCCGAGCAGGAAATGGTCGCCGAGTTGTTCGCCATGGTCGCATGTCAGGACGATGAGCGTGTCATCCATCTGGCCGGTCGCTTCGAGATGGGCAAACACGCGTCCGAGCTGGTCGTCGATCTCGGTCATCAGCCCGAAGTAGGTTGCGCGCATCTGCCGCACAGCGGCTTCCGTCATGTCCCGTGCGAGCCCGGCTCCATCCTGGAAAAACGCAGACTGGCGGGTAGTGGCAAGATAGAAATCCAGCAATGGATGCTGCTTGGCTTCGGCCTCCCACGAGCCGGCACGCAGCGGTGGCGCCATGTCCGTGGCCTCGTACATGGTGTTGTAGGGCTCCGGCGCGATGAAAGGGGGGTGCGGTCTGTAGAAGCCGAGATGCAGGAACCACGGCTTGTCGCGACGGCTGCGCAGATAGGCGAGCCCGCGCTCTGCGAACCAGGCGGTGTCGGATAGCTCGCGCGGAATGATCGACGGCCTGCGGGTCGGGCCGGCTTCGCCATGCGCCGGATCGCGCGGTAGCCAAATGTCGTCACGGTTCAGTGGCAGCGTGAAACCTTGGCTGGAGACCCAGCCGAAATACGCGTCCTTGTCGGGTTCGAAGGCGCCAACCGGACGGAAACCATCCATGATGTCGCCCATCACCAAGAATCGCGGGTCTTGAGGCGTCGTCGTGCGGGGATCCGGCGTCGTGGTCGTGTAACCGACCAGGGCCGGGTCGTAACCGCCCTTGCGCAGTTCGAGGGCGAGATTGGTGAACCGGGCATCGAGAGGGATGGTGTTTTGAACCGCGCGATGGTTCATCTGATAAAGACCGGTCAGCAGCGAGGCGCGGGCCGGCCCGCAGGGTATCGTCTGGGTGAAATGATTTCTGAACGTCACGCCCTGGGCGCAGAGGCGGTCGATGTTTGGCGTCTTCAGATGTAGCGTTCCCAGCCAGGGCAGCATG
>JBIKXN010000265.1:0-5536 GCA_044355765.1 Alphaproteobacteria bacterium | reverse complement strand
CTTCATCACCCATCTGGTGATCACGATCCCGATCTTCGTCTACGTGATGATCGGCTTCTTCGAGAGCCTGCCGCCCGATCTGGAAGAGGCGGCGCTTATCGACGGCTGCACGCTGTGGCAGGCATTCCGACATGTCGCCCTGCCGCTCGCGCGGCCCGGGATCGTCGTGGCGATGATCCTGTCGATCATCTTCAGCTGGAACAATTTCGTCTTTGGCGCGGTGCTGGGTGGCCGGCAGACGCGCACGCTGCCCGCCGCCGTCTACAACATGCTGACCTTCGAGCAGGTCGCCTGGGGCCCGCTCGCCGCCGCGGCGCTGCTGGTCACCGCGCCCGTCCTGATCCTGACGATGTTCATCCAGAAGGAGATCGTCGGCGGACTGACCGCGGGCGGCGTCAAGGGCGGCTAGAGCCGTCTCCGGCCGCACGGGCTCGGATAGGGAATCTCTGGCGACACGACATGTGAACAGAGCTGGCGACTGGGTCGAGATGGCCGGCATGGATGGCCGCAGCTTTGCCGGTGGACCTGGACGTCGGACCGCAGCCGCGGTTGAAGAGGGCAGTGCAGCGGCGCGCTGCGACGGCCCGCTTCTCGCTGCGCGAGAGCCGCAGCGAGCAGACCCGGCCCGACATCGCCACCGCGCGTGACACCAGCCATGCTGGCGCAAACCCGCTCCTCCCCTACGCGCGAAGCGCGTGGTGGAGGAAGCGCCAGGACGAGCGGCGTGGCGCGCGACGCCGGACACCAAATTGCAGCGCGCCATAGGCGCCGGTCATCCCGGCGTCGCCACGTTCAGCTTCGGTGCGCGCGCGAACCACGCTGGCTCTGCGGCCTCGATCTGGGCGGCGATACGCAGCAGCACGTCCTCGCGCCCGTAATTCGCATAGAGCATCGCGCCCACCGGCAGGCCGTCGGAATCGAAGCCGGCCGGAAGGGAGATCCCGGGCAGTCCCGACTCGTTGCCCGGCATGGTGTAGCGGCAGGCCGCGGATATGCGGTCGAGCCACCCTTCGAGCGGCTCGTCGTTGAGCAGGCTGTAGGGCCCGTTCGCCTTGGGCACGCGCACCGCCAGCGTCGGGCAGAGCAGCAGGTCCCAGGACTCCATCACCCGCCCGAAGGCGCGCGTGACGGCGTTGTTGCAGGCCATCGCCTTGTAGAGGTCGAGCGTCGAATAGCGCTGGGCTGCCTCGAAATGGCGTCGCACCATGGGCGACAGCGCGTCCAGCATCGCCGGCGCATCCATGCCGGCCGTCTCCGCGATCGGCGCATAGAGGACGCGGCCGCAGACCCACTGCGTGATGTAGCCGCTCCACATCGCCTCCCAGTCGCATATCTTCGCGTCGTCGATCTCGACCACCTCGTGGCGCAGCGATTCGAGCAGACGCGCGAAGCCGCGGATCCTGTCCGCGACCTCCGGATCGCACGCGCCCGTCCGCCCCCAGCGCCCCGTCGACAGCGCGATGCGCAGCCGCCCCGGGGACTGGCGCGCCGCCTCGGCATAGGAGCCTTCGGGACGCTGCATCGGATAGAACGTGCCGCCGTTCGGCACGCGGACGAGATAGTCCATGGCCGTCGCGGTGTCGCGGACCGTGCGCGTCACCATGCCCTCGACCGCGATCCGCCAGGTGACCTCGTTGTGCAGCAGCGGCATCGCCATGCGGCCGCGCGACGCCTTGAGCCCGATCAGGCCGCAGAACGAGGCGGGTATGCGCGTCGATCCGCCGCCGTCGCTCGCCATGCTGATCGGCGTGACGCCGGCGGCGACCATGGCGGCCGAACCGCCGGACGAACCGCCCGGCGTGCGCTCGGTGTTCCACGGGTTGCGCGTGACATGGACATGGCCGAGATAGCTCGTCGCGGTGTCGAAGCTCATGCCGAATTCCGGGGTCGTCGAGCGCCCCATCGGAACCAGCCCGGCCGACAGGAAATTCTCGACGAGCGGATCGGTGTCCTTCGCGACGTTCCCCGCCAGCAGCCGCGTACCGGCCTCCTGCCGGCGCCCCTTCAGCCGAGAGCCGAGATCCTTGAGGAACATCGGCACGCCATAGAGACGCCCGGCGCGATCGGGGCGATCGGTCTGGGGATCGGCCACCACGTCGTCGAAGACCTCGAGCACGCCGTTGAGCCTGCCGTTGACCCGGGCGACGCCGGCCGCCGCCTGCGCGGCGACTTCCTGCGCCGTCAACTGGCCGCCCCGCACCAGCGCCGCCAGGCTGGTGGCGTCGTGGCGCATCCATTCGTCCCAGCCCATCGCCAAAGCATTGCCGCTCATCGCCGTCTCTCCCGCGCGTTTCTCCGACGGCGAGGAGTGAAGCGCGCCTCGGGCGCCACGGCAAGCGCGGCGGCCCGGGCGGTGACAAGCGCCGATGGTTCGGGCAAGGAATCGCCCAGGCCGAGGGTGGAACGCGCCGCCGGCCTTGGACAAGGAGCGTGCACGCGCCATGCGTCCCGTCGCAGATCCGGCATCGTCCAGGCAAGCCGTCCGACCCGCGGCCCGCCGCCTCGCGAAGTTCGCGCGGCGCGCTGCTCTGGTGCTCGCGCTTCTGCTGGCCGGTCCGGCGGCGGCGCTGCTCACCGCACGCGATGCGCCCGCCGACTGGCGCAGCGCCAGCCGCGCGCCGGTCGGGCTCGCGCCCGATCCCGCCGAGACGCGCGCGGCGATGGTCCAGGTCTACGGCGCGCGCGCCGTCGGCTGGCGCGGCGCGTTCGGCGTGCATACCTGGATCGCGCTGAAGCCGCGAGATGCCGCGGACTGGACGACCTACCAGATCATCGGCTGGCGCGCGCTGCGCGGCGGCGATGCGTTGGCCGTGTCTTCGGGACCGCCCGACCGGCGCTGGTTCGGCGCCGCCCCCGAGCTCTACGCTGAGCTGGAAGGCGCAGCCGCGGAGCAGGCGATCGAGCGGCTGGTCGCCGCGGCGGAGGCCTATCCCCACCGCCGCAGCTACACGCTCTGGCCCGGGCCCAACTCGAACACCTTCACCGCGATGCTCGCGCGCGCCGTGCCCGAGCTGCGGCTCGACCTGCCGCCGACCGCGATCGGCAAGGACTATCTGGGTCCCGCCGAATTCGCCGCCGCGGCGCCGAGCGGCACCGGCTTCCAGCTGTCGCTCTGGGGGCTGCTTGGGCTGACGCTGGCGCGCGAGGAAGGCATCGAGGTCAACGTCGCCGGGCTGGGCTTCGGCGTCGATCCGCTGGGCCTCGCGCTACGCCTGCCCGGCATCGGACGGGTCGGCCTCGCCGAGGACCCGCGCCGCTGAAACGACACGGGGGCAGAAATGCGAGCGATTGCTCGTTAGATCGGCATCCCTCTCCTTGCCCGGAGCACGCCCATGAAGCGCGTCGATCTCCGACCCCGCAAGGCGCCGCGCCAGGCACGCGCGGCCGATGCGGTCGCGACGACCTGCGGAAGGCGCTTTCCGCGCTCGCCGATACCGGCATCGAGGAGAAATGTTGCGGCTCGCCGCTCGCCGCCGCGCTCGACCATCAGGAGCTGGGTCTATCGCTCGGGGCGCGGCTTCGGGATCCCGGTCGACGGATCGGCGCGGCGAGGGATTGGTGGAGCTGAACGGGATCGAACCGTCGACCTCCTCATTGCGAACGAGGCGCTCTCCCAGCTGAGCTACAGCCCCACCGGTCCGGAAGAGGCGCGGATCATAGGCGCGGGGCTTGGCGTGTCAAGCCTCGCGCCGGGCCCGCGCATCGTCGGCTCGATGGGCCGAAAACCGCGCGCGGCCAATGGGTTGCCGCGACGGCCGCGGCCCGTGTACTGTCCGTCCGTCGGCGCTTCGCGCCTTTCCCCGCAGTCGCCCGGACGCATCCCATGAACGCCATCGCCCGCCTGATCGACACGGTCATTACCCTTTATATCTGGGTGCTGATCGCGCAGGCGATCCTGTCCTGGCTGATCGCCTTCAACGTCGTCAACGGCTACAACCAGTTCATCCGCGGCCTGGCCGAGTTCCTGTGGCGCGCGACCGAACCCGCGCTGCGCCCGTTGCGACGCTTCGTCCCCGCGATCGGTGGCGTCGACATCACGCCGATCGTCCTGATCCTCGTCCTCTATTTCCTGCGCGACCTTCTCGTCTACGACCTGCTGCCGGCGCTGCAATGAGACCGGCCTCGCCGCTCGCGCCGGACCCGACGGGTTCCGGTGCGGAGTTGGCCGTCCGGCTGACGCCGCGGGGCGGGCGCGATGCGCTCGACGGCATCGCCGCGGATGCCGCGGGTCGGCACATGCTGCGCGCGCGGGTCTCCGCCGCGCCCGCGGACGGCGCCGCAAACGAAGCCCTGCTGCGCCTGCTCGCCGCCGCGCTCGGCATGCCGCGCCGCGCGATCACGCTGACGGCGGGCGCCACGCAAAGGATCAAGCGCGTCGCGATCGCCGGCGCGCCGGACGACATCGCCGCGCGGCTCGCGCGTGCTTTGGGGGAAGGACGCCGGGAATGAGCGCGAGGATCATCGACGGGAAATCGATCGCCGCGGCGCTGCGCGCGCGCGTCGCCGACGAGGTCGCACGCCTGCCGACGCCGCCCGGGCTGGCGGTCGTGCTGGTGGGCGAAGACCCCGCGAGCGCGGTCTATGTCCGCAACAAGGGGATCGCGACGCGCGAGACGGGCATGCGCTCGATCGAGCATCGCCTGCCGGCCGAGACCGGCCAGGCGGAGCTGCTGGCGCTGATCGCGCGGCTCAACGGCGATCCGGAGATCGACGGCATCCTCGTCCAGCTGCCGCTGCCCGGCCATGTCGACGCCCAGGCGATCGTCGCCGCCATCGATCCCGCCAAGGACGTCGACGGGTTCCATGTCGTCAATGCCGGGCTGCTCGCCACTGGCGGCGCCGCGCTGGTCCCCTGCACGCCGCGCGGCTGCATGATCCTGCTGCGCGAGTCCGGCATCGCGATCGCCGGCGCCGAGGCGGTCGTGGTCGGACGCTCCAACATCGTGGGCAAGCCCGTGGCGCAGCTGCTGCTCGCCGCCGACGCGACCGTCACCGTTGCGCATTCGCGCACGCGCGACCTGCCTGCGGTCTGCCGGCGCGCCGACATCGTGATCGCCGCGGTGGGACGTCCGGAGATGCTGCGCGGAGGCTGGATCAAGCCGGGCGCGGCGGTGATCGACGTCGGAATAAACCGCGTCGGGGCCGCGGGCGGCAAGTTCCGCCTTGTCGGCGACGTCGCCTACGACGAGACGGCGGCGGTCGCCGGAGCGATCACCCCGGTTCCCGGCGGCGTCGGTCCGATGACCATCGCCTGCCTGCTCGAGAACACGCTGATCGCCGCGCGCCGGCGCCGCGGCTGGAAGGGCTGACGATGGACTTCGACGTCGACCTCGCCCGGATCGAAGCGGCGCGCGGCCGCATCGCCGGACAGGTGCGCGCCACGCCGACCTGGCGCAGCGAGACCCTGTCGCGGCGCCTGGATGCAGATGTGTTCCTGAAGCTGGAATGCCTGCAGCTGGGCGGATCGTTCAAGATGCGCGGCGTGCTGAACAAGCTCGCGACGATGGACGCGGCGGCCCGCGCGCGCGGCATCGTC
>JBIKXN010000264.1:0-5539 GCA_044355765.1 Alphaproteobacteria bacterium | reverse complement strand
GCAACAAACCGCCCTCAACGGGCCGCCCAGAAGCAGGGGCGCGGTGTATACGGCCGGCCCAATAGCGAGTCAAGAAACCTCGGGGTCCGATGAGGTTTTTTTTCCGCCCCCCATATCTCGCCTATTCCGGGTCGAAAACATCAAGCGCTGGGGGTGAGCGCAGGTCTGCGGACGCTCCACCAGATGGCAGCGCCGCTGCGCATGACGGATTCGCGGCTCCATGCGGGCCGAAACCACCGCGATTCGCGCGCCCCTGCATTCGCCGCACGCGAGTCGGCCTCGCGCGCCCGCCGCATCGACCGGACCCGCGCCGCGGCGATCGCACGCTCAGGCCCGTTCGCGCGTCGCGCTGAAGCGGATAGCGGCGTTGTCCTGCGCGGTGCGCTGCAGATCCCAGGCGCTGCGCGCCAGGAACACGGGTACCCCGTCGCGGTCCTCGGCGACGGCGAAGGGATGCGCGGCGACGAATGCCTTGAGAGCGGCAGGATCGTCGGAACTGGCCCAGCGCGCCGTCTCGAAAGGTGCCTGTTCGAAGGCGATCGCGACCTTGTATTCGGTCTCGATCCGCGAGCGCAGCACGTCGAGCTGCAGCGCGCCGACCACGCCGACGATCCAGTCCGAGCCCTGGATCGGGCGGAAGATCTGCGCGACCCCCTCCTCCGCCAGGTCCTCGAGCGCGCGGCGCATCTGCTTGGCACGGATCGGGTCCTGAAGCCGGACGCGGCGCAGGATCTCTGGCGCGAAGTTCGGCAGGCCCGTGAAGCGCAGATCCGCGCCCTCGGTCAGCGTGTCGCCGACGCGCAGCACGCCATGATTTGGAATACCGATGATGTCGCCCGGCCAGGCCTCGTCGACGACCTCGCGCTCGCGCGCGAAGAAGAATATCGGCGCGTTGATGGCGATCGTCTTGCCCGTCGCCGCCTGCCTGAGTTTCATGCCGCGGCGGAACCGGCCCGAGCACACGCGCATGAAGGCGACGCGGTCGCGATGGTTCGGGTCCATGTTCGCCTGGACCTTGAAGACGAAGCCGGTGACGGCGCTCTCCCCGGGCTCGACCGGCCGGGGCGCGGCGGGCTGCGCCTTCGGCGGCGGCGCCCAGGCGGCGAGGCAGTCGAGCAGTTCGCGCACGCAGACTTCCTTGAGCGCCGTGCCGAACACGACCGGGGTGAGATGGCCGGCGCGGTAGCTCTCGACGTCGAACTCGGGGTACCCGGCGAGCGCCAACCCGGCGCTCTCGGCGAATTCGGCGCGCAGGGCCTCGGGAATGTGCTCGGCGAGGCGCGGATCGTCGACGCCTGCGAAGTCCTGCGAGCGCCCCTCGCGCGCCCATTCGGTGCGCACCAGCCGGTTGGCGCGCAGGTCGTAGCAGCCGACGAATCGCCCGCCCATGCCCACCGGCCAGGTGACGGGCGAGACGTCGAGCGCAAGCATCTCGGTGATCTCGTCGAGCAGTTCGAAAGGCTCGCGTCCCTCGCGATCGACCTTGTTGACGAAGGTGACGATCGGCACGTCGCGCAGGCGGCAAACCTCGAATAGCTTGCGCGTCTGGCTCTCTATGCCCTTCGCGGCGTCGATCACCATCACCGCCGAATCGACGGCGGTGAGCGTGCGATACGTGTCTTCGCTGAAATCCTCGTGGCCCGGCGTGTCGAGCAGGTTGAAGACGAGGTTGCGGTACTCGAAGGTCATCACCGAACTGGACACCGAGATGCCGCGCGCGCGCTCGATCGCCATCCAGTCGGACTGCGTCCGCCTGCCCTCGCCGCGCGCGCGCACATGGCCCGCCAGCCGGATCGCGCCGGCATGGAACAGCAGCTTCTCCGTCAGCGTGGTCTTGCCGGCATCGGGGTGCGAGATGATCGCGAAGGTCCGGCGCGGCGCGCGCAGGCTGTCTGAAGCAGCGGTCGGAAGGGGCTGGTCGTTCGGCACTCTGCGGGCTCCGTCCGCGCCGGACGGAGGGCGCGAAAGCCGCGGACATTACAATCCGCCTCGCGGCTTGTGTATCGCTTTGGCGGCCGGCGCGCGGCGCGCGCTCAGCCCCCCTCGATCGCCGGGATGAAGCAGACCTCGGCGCCGTCCGGCACGCGCTCGAAGAACGCGTTCTGGTGAATGACGCCGTCGATCGCGACCGCGACGCCGTCTTCCAGACGCGCCCCGAGCCCGGGGAACCTCTGATCCAGCGCCCGGATCAGGTGCCTGATCTCGCCGGCATCGACCGCATGCTCGACCTGGCCGCCCGCAAAAGCGCGGGCGATCGAGGTCGTCAGGACGACGCGCGCCGCCATGGCGCGGCTCGCTCCGTCACTCGGCGGCGAGGCGCGGCGGCGGAGCGTCGAGCGCCGCCGACAGCCGCGGCGGCGACATCGGCAACTCGGTCATGCGCACGCCGGTGGCGCGGGCGATGGCGCTGCCGATCGCGGCCATCGGCGGCACGATCGGCACTTCGCCGACCCCGCGCACCCCATAGGGATGGGTGGGGTTGGGGACCTCGACCATGATGGTCTCGATCATCGGCAGATCCGAGGCCACGGGCATGCGGTAGTCGAGGAACCCGGCGTTATCGAGCTTGCCGGCGCGGTCGTAGATGTATTCCTCGTTCAGCGCCCAGCCGATGCCCTGCACGGCGCCGCCCTGCATCTGGCCCTCGACATAGCTTGGGTGGATCGCGGTGCCGACGTCCTGGACCGCCGTATAGCGCAGGATCGTCACGATCCCGGTCTCGCGATCGACCTGGACGTCGACGATATGCACCCCGAAGCCGGGCCCGGCGCCCTGCGCGTTGATCTGCGAGTGGCCGTTGATCGGGCCGCCCATCTTTCCCGCCATGCCCGCAAGCTTGGCGAGCGACAGAGGCTCGAAGTCGCCGACATTCGTGCTGGCGGGCTTGGCTGCGCCGTTCTCCCAGACCACCGCATCGGGCTCGACCTCCCAGAGCCTGGCGGCGCGTCGCTTGCACTCGCCGATCACCTCGCGCACCGAATTGATGATCGCAAGGCCGTTGGCGAAGGTCACGCGGCTGCCGCCGGTCACGAAATTGAACCCGATCGAGGCGGTGTCGGCGATGATCGGCCGCACCTTGTCGTAGGGGATGCCCAACTCCTCGGCCGCCATCATGGCAAGCGCGGCGCGCGAGCCGCCGATGTCCGGGTTGCCCGAGATGACGGTCACGGTCCCGTCCTCGCCGACATGCGCGGCGGCGGACGAATCGGCGCCGACATTGAACCAGAAGCCGGCCGCCACCCCGCGCGCCGCGCCGGGCGCGAGCGGCGCGTTGTAGTGAGCCGACGCCTTGGCCGCCTCGAGACATTCGACCAGGCCGATGCGGTTGAATACCGGGCCGTAATGGGTCTTCGTGCCTTCCTTGGCCGCGTTCCTGAGCCGCAGGTCGATCGGATCGATGCCGAGTTCCTGCGCCAGCACGTCGACCGTCGACTCGACCGCCCAGGCCGAGATCGGCGCGCCGGGCGCGCGATAGGCGGCCACTTTCGGCCGGTTCGACACGACGTCGAAGCCCTCGACCTTGATGTTGTCGATGTCGTAGCAGGCGAAGCTGCACATGGAGGCGGGGCCGACCGGCGACCCCGGGAAGGCACCGGCCTGGAGCGCGAAGGTGGCGTCGGCGGCGACGATACGACCGTCGCGCGTGGCGCCGAGGCGGACGCGCATCGCGCTGCCCGAGGTCGGGCCGGAGGCGCGGAACACCTCCTCGCGCGTCATCACCATCTTCACCGGCTTGCCCGATTTCTGCGACAGGCGCACCGCCAGCGGCTCGAGATAGACGACGGTCTTGCCGCCGAACCCGCCGCCGATCTCGGCCGCCATTACACGGATCTGCGAGGTCTCGAGGCCCAGCAACCGGCTGCAGAAGCCGCGCACCTGGAAATGGCCCTGCGTCGTCGTCCACAGCTGGACCTGGCCGTCTTCCGCCGCGCTGGCGAGGCAGGCATGCGGTTCGATATAGCCCTGATGGACCGGCGCGGTCCGGAAACGGCGCTCGACGACCACCTCCGCGGCGGCGAAGCCTTTTGCGACGTCGCCTTTCGCGAAATCGATCCGCTTGGCGATGTTCGACGGCGTCGTCGGCCGGGGCTCGACGCCTTCGGTGCGGACATGCTCGTGGAGAATGGGCGCGTCGGGCTTCATCGCGTCTTCGACGTCGACCACATGCGGCAGCACGCGATAGCGCACGTCGACGAGCTTGAGCGCGGCGCGGGCGACCGCGTCGCTGGTCGCGGCGACGGCGGCGACCGCGTGCCCGTGATAGAGCGCCTTCTCGCGGGCCATGACGTTGCGGGTGACGTCCCGCAGATTGACCTGCATCTCGCCGGCCGGGACGATGCGGTTCTCCTGCTCGGGAAAATCCGCCGCGGTGACCACGGCCTTGACGCCGGGCAGCGCGAGCGCCCTGGAGACGTCGATCGCCTCGATGACGGCATGGGCGTGAGGGCTGCGCAGCACCCTGCCGGTCAACTGGCCCGGCATGTTCCAGTCGGCGCCGAAACGGGCGCGGCCGGTGACCTTGTCGGCCCCGTCGGGACGGTTGGGACGCGTGCCGACGACCTTGAACTGGCGAGCGCTCATCGTGCGGTCTCCCTCATTTCGGCGGCCACGTCCATGACCGCGCGGACGATCTTGTCGTAGCCCGTGCAGCGGCAGAGATTTCCAGCGAGCCAGTACCGGATCTCGGTCTCGCTCGGGTCGGCGTTGCGGTCGAGCAGCGCCTTGGCGGCCACCAGGAAGCCCGGGGTGCAGACGCCGCATTGCAGCGCCGCCATCTCGACGAATTTCTTCTGCAGCGGATGGAGTTGGTCGCCCGCGGCGAGGCCCTCGATCGTACCGATGCTGCATCCCTCCATCTCCGCGCCGAGCGCGAGGCAGGCGCAGACCAGCCGGCCGTCGATGGTGACGCTGCACGCGCCGCAATCGCCCGAACCGCAGCCCTCCTTGCTGCCGGTCAGCCCCAGCCGGTCGCGCAGCACGTCGAGCAGCGTCTCGGTGGGCTCGCAGAGATACTCGACCGGTTCGCCGTTGACGACGGCGGAAACATGGATCTTCGACATGGCTCAGGCGCTCCGTGCGCGGTCGGCGGCGATCGCAGTGGCGCGCGCCAGAAGCACGCCGGCGATCTTGGTGCGATAGGCGATGGTGCCGCGCTTGTCGTCGATGGGCCGGCAGGCCGCGCGGCAGGCCGCGGCGGCCTTCGCGATGGCCTGCGGCTCGAGCCGCGAACCGATCAGCGCCGCCGCCGCGTCGTCGACGCGCAGGACCGTCGGCGCGACGGCGCCCAGCCCGACCCGCGCGGCGACGCAGACCTCGCCCGCAAGCGTCAGGCTGACGGCGCAGCCGACGACGGCGATGTCCATCTCGGTGCGCGGAATGAGCCGCAGATAGGCGTCGCCCGCATGCGGCGGCCGCGCGGGCAGGAAGATCGAGACCAGCATCTCGCCGGGCTTGAGCGTCGTACGTCCCGGGCCGGCATGGAGCGCCTCCACCGGCATTTCGCGCCGGCCTTCGGGCCCCTGCAGCGTCAGGACCGCGC
>JBIKXN010000263.1:0-5540 GCA_044355765.1 Alphaproteobacteria bacterium | reverse complement strand
GAAAGGACAGGGCGGGCGCCGGATCGCTCGCCATGTTCGACGCGCTGGGCGTGCCATGCGCGCTCGTCTCGCATGCCAGCTGCAGGATCGGCGAGGCGGCGGACATGTGGGCGCGCGGGGTGGCGAGCGCCGCGAACGCCGCGGCGACCCGTCTTGGCGTCCATGCGGGCCAGGCTTGCGCCGCCGCGGCGCGCGCCATGGCTGGCGGTCCGATGCCGGTCTACGCTCCGCCCGCTCCCGCGGCCGAGAGCCGTTTCGTGCTGCGCGAGCCCGGCTGGGTACGCGCCGTCGTACTGATCGACAGCGCCGCCCTGGTGCGGCCCGAGGATGCCGGCGCGATCGTCGTCACCGGCTCGCATGGCGCGCTGATCGGCGGCAATCCTGCCAAGGCGCTGCAGGCGGATGGTTTCGCCGGCGTCTACAACGACGCCGGGATCGGCGCCGATGGATGCGGCATCACCCGGCTGCCCGCGCTCGACGCGCGGGGCATCGCCGGCATCACGGTCGCGGCCGCGTCGGCGCGCATCGGCGACGCGCGGTCCACCTTCGAGGACGGCGCGATATCGGCGGCCAATGCGCGCGCCGCGGCTCTGGGCGCGCGCGTCGGCGAGAGGCTGCGTCCGCTGCTCGAGCGCTGGGCGCGCGGCGCCTGAAGATGCGCTCGCCGGACATCCCGGTCGCGGGGGCCTGAGCCGATGGCGCCGCGCGGCGACGCTGACGGCGACGAGGACTTCCCGCATTGGCGGCGCACGCTGGCGGCGATGCTGACCGTCCAGGTCATCATGAGCGGCGCATTCAACTTCACGACGCCGGTGCTGCCGCTCTTCCTGCCCGAGCTCGGCGTCTCCGGCGACGCGCAGCTCTATCTCTGGTGCGGCGGCCTCGCGGCCGTGACCTCGCTGGTGGCGGCGCTGCTGTCGCCGGTCTGGGGCCGGATCGCCGATCGTCGGGGCCGCAAGCAGATGGTGCTGCGCTCGACCTGCGCGATCGGCCTGTGCACGATCCTGATGGGGTTCTGCCAGGATGCGTGGCAGATGCTGGGGGCGCGCATCCTGATGGGGGTCTTCGCGGGGTTTTCCGCCGCGACGGTGATCCTGATCTCGACGCAGGTGCCGACGCGGCGGCTGACCTTCGCGCTCGGCGTCATGAGCAGCGGCCAGCTGGTGGGCTCGCTGCTCGGTCCGGTGATCGGCGGCGCGATGGCCGATCTCGCGCAGAGCTACCGGCTGCCTTTCTTCGCTGGCGGTGTCCTGTCCCTCGGCGCCTGCCTCGTCTGCCTCTTCGGCGTGCGGGAGGTCTTCGTGCCCGGGAGCGGCGAGGGGGCCCGTCGCTCGGTTCTCGCCTCGCTGCGGCGTCTTGCCGGAGATCGCGGTCTTGCGGCCCTGGTCGGCGTGTTGCTGCTGGCCCAGTTCGCGACGCAGGCGGTGCAGCCGATCGTCGCGCTCTACGTCCACGACATCGTCGGCGATCAGCCCAATCTGGCGACGCTCGGCGGGATCGCCCTGTCGGCGACCGGCCTCGCCGGTATGGTCGCGGTGCCGCTGCTGGGCCGGGCCGGCGATCGCATCGGCGAGACCCGGGTGCTCATCCTGGCGCTCGCGGGCGCGGCGCTGGCGACCGCGCCCCAGGCGATCGCGGGATCCTATGGCGGGTTCGTCGCGGAGCGTCTGGCGCTCGGCATCTTCGTCGGCAGCATCGTGCCCGTCGCCAACGCGCTGATCGCCAAGCGCACGCCTGCCGCCGAGCGCGGCGTCACGCTCGGCATCACGTCCTCGGCCTATTTCCTCGGAAACTCGTTCGGACCCGCATGCGGCGGGGCCGTCGCCGCCTTCGTCGGGCTGCCTTGGGTCTTCGTTCTGACGACGGCGCTGCTGGCGGTCGGTGTCGCCTGGGTCGCCGCCGCGGTTCCTGGCCGCGGCGGCGAACGGGAATGACCGTCCGGCCCATTCCCCGGACGGTCAGGTCCTGAAGAGGTCGAGCAGGATCCGCGGCAGGCTATTGGCGATGCCGATCGCCTCCACCGCAAGTTCCTGGCGCGCCGTGAGCGAGTTCAGCATCGCCGTCTCCCTGCCGATATCGGCATCGACCAGCGCGCCAAGGCCGATCCGGACCGTCTCCTCCGTCCGTTGCACGAATTCGGTCTGCCGGTCGATCCGTGTGATGTCGGCGCCGAGATTTGCGAGCGCGGTGTCGAGGCTCGCCGTGAAGTCCGCCAGGTCGGCGAGGGCCTGGTTGGCGTCGCCGTTGTTGTTGATCTCGTCGATGTCGAGGGCGGCCACGTTGTTGTTGCGGACGGAGAGGGTCGAGCCGTCGATGTTGGCGATCACCTCGAGGTCCGATCCGCCGGTGCCGAGCAGGTTGTAGCCGGCATAGCCGGCCTGCTGCAGATAGGAATTCACCTCGGCGACCATGCTCTGAAGGTCGGCGTTGTAGATGTCGCGCTGCGTGGCCGTCAGCGAACCGTTGGACAACTGGACGATCTTGGCCTGGACGTCGCCCAGACGCTCGCTGATCGTTTCGCCCGCGCTCACCGCCACCTGGGCGGCGACGACGCCGCCCTGGAGCGCCGAGGTCACCGCCGTATACGCCTTGAGGTCGCCGCGCATTCCCGCGGCGACGGCGAAGGTCGATGCGTCGTCGGTGATGGACGACACCCGCAATCCGCTCGACAGGCGGTTCTGCGTGATCGTCAGGTTTTCGTTGACTTCGCGCAGGAAGCGTTGCGCGATCAGGGCGCCTACATTCGTGTTGATCGAGAGCATTTCCGTGTCCTCCGATTGCGCGGGAAGGACAGCGGCAAATGACCGAGGAAGCGGCGACTTCGGTCGCCGGAACGCGCGATCGCCAAGGATCGCGCGCGATATGCGCTCGCCATTTCCATGTCGCGTCAGTCCTTCATCGCGGATGACTGATCGCCGTTCTGGCGAGCCGCGCGCCGCTTCGGGCGCCCTGGCTGAATTCGAATTAAGATTAACATGCTCTTCACCATGCTCCAGCGTTTTCGCGCCCCATCGGACAGAGGCGAGAAAATCCGCGCCGGTCGCGTCGCGCGTGCCTCCGTACCGCGAATTTAACCATACCGATCCCGTCCCGCGGGCGGTGGCTTCACGCCAGGGGCCTTCCGGGAACGGATTTGCGTCCCCAGCGCCGGTCCCAGTCGTCCTGCACCGCCTGGAGGACGCGCATCGCCGGCAGGACGGACGCGCCTGGAGCCCGTGTCTCGCGCCCGTCGCGGATCGCATCGAGGAAGTCGAAGACGACACGCGCGCAATTCGCCTGTTCGCTCTCGATTGCCACCGTTCCTTCGGCCGTCCGCAAGGTGCCGGCGAGGATGTCGAACAGATAGGTGTCGCGATCGGTGACGATCAGCTTGTCGTAGAGCCGGAACGCCGCATGGTAGGACCCGTGCACAAGCAGCGTGCGGTCGTCCTCGGTCTCGACCAGCACCGTGGATTCCATCGGGATGCCGGTCGTCGGATGCGCCTGCCCGAGATGGCTCTGGATCCTGCGGATGGGCGCGTCGCCGAAGAGCCACATGCCGAGATCGACGAAATGGCAGAAATGGTGCCACAGGATGTTGTCGATCCAGCTGCGCTGGTATCCGGTCGCGCCGATGTTGACCAGCCGCTTGATGAAGAAGCGTCCGGCGACGTGGCGGATGCGTTCCTCGCCTGCGGCGATGCGCGCGCGCAGCGCATCGCGCTCGCGCCGGAAGCGCATGGGATGGCAGAGCCCGAACACCTTGCCGCTGCGGGCGGCGGCGGCGACGACGCGCTCGGCGCCGGCAAGGCTCATCGCGATCGGGATCTCGAGCAGAAGATGCTTGCCGGCCTCCAGGCAGGCGATGGCCTGGGCCTCGTGGTGTTCGCTGGGGCTGGCCAGTATGACCGCATCGATCTCCGGGTCGGCGAGCGCGCTCGCCATCGAGTCGGTCGCCCGGCGATAGCCATGGCGGGCGGCGAATTCGGCCGCGGCATCGGCGCGCCGTCCGACGAGCGTGTGGAGCTTCGCGTCCGGCCGCGTGGCGAGCGCCTCGCTGTGCCAGACGCCCATCATGCCGTAGCCGACCATACAGAGATTCATCGCAGTCCTCCCTCGCGCCCGGCGAGTGTCGGCGGTCGCGCGTCGCCGCGTCCAGCGCAAGCTGCGCGGACGCCTGCTGCGCTCTCGCTGCGCCATCGCGTCGCGGCCGCTCCTGCGACCCGGAGGGAGATGCTAGCGTTGTCACGCAAGCCGGACGCGGGGGGCGTGCCGGCGGATCCGGTCGCCGTGTTCTTGGGGGCACGTGAGCCATGCCATATCCGACGTCCGCGGCACGGCATCCGCCGGCGCCAGGCTTCGCCGAATTGTTCACGCCGAAGCTGGTCACCGTCCTGCGCGAAGGCTATGGCCTCGCCAGGCTGCGCAAGGATGCGGTCGCCGGATTGACCGTGGCGATCGTCGCGCTGCCCCTGTCGATGGCGATCGCCATCGCGTCGGGTGCGAGCCCCGCGCAGGGGCTGTAATCCGCCATCGTCGGAGGGTTCCTGGTCTCGGCGCTCGGGGGGTCGCGCTACCAGATCGGCGGACCGGCCGGCGCCTTCATCGTGCTGGTGGGCGCGACGGTCGCGCAGCACGGGCCGGATGGACTGATCCTGGCGACCTTCCTGTCGGGGCTGATCCTGGCGGCGATCGGCCTGCTGCGCCTGGGCACGTTCGTCAAGTTCATCCCGTTTCCCGTGACGGTGGGCTTCACCGCGGGGATCGCGGCGATCATCCTGGCGAGCCAGCTGCGCGAAATGCTTGGGCTGCGCCTCGCGGTGCCCGAGCCGGGGCCGCTGCTCGCGAAGATCCCGGTGCTGTGGCAGGCGCTGCCGAGCGCGTCGGCTGCGGCGATCGCGCTTTCGGCGGGAACCGCGGCGTCGATCGTCGCGCTACGGATCCTGCGCCCGCACTGGCCGGGCATGCTGATCGCGGTCGCGTCGGCATCGGCTGTCGCCGCCGCGGCGGGAATGGACGTGGCGACGATCGGTTCGCAGTTCGGCGGCATTCCCGGCGGTCTGCCGCCCCCGAGGCTGCCCGATCTTTCGCCCGCGCGGATCGTCGACGTGCTGCCCGCGGCGATGGGTTTCGCCCTCCTCGGTGCGATCGAGTCCCTGCTCTCGGCCGTCGTCGCCGACGGGATGAGCGGCGGACGGCACCGGTCGAATTGCGAACTCGTGGCGCAGGGGATCGCCAATCTCGGGTCGGCCCTGTTCGGCGGGTTCTGCGTCACCGGCACGATCGCGCGGACCGCGACCAATGTCCGCGCCGGCGCGCAAGGCCCGGTATCGGGCATGCTCCATTCCGGGTTCCTGCTGCTGTTCATGCTGGTCGCCGCGCCGCTGGCATCCCATGTCCCGCTCGCCGCCCTCGCGGGCGTCCTCGCCGTCGTCGCGTGGAACATGGTCGAAAGATCGGCGATCGCGGCGCTGCTGCGTTCGGGTTGGGGCGACGCATCGGTGCTCGCAACCACGTTCCTGCTGACCGTGCTGCGCGACCTGACCGAGGCGATCGTCGTC
>JBIKXN010000013.1:0-18167 GCA_044355765.1 Alphaproteobacteria bacterium | reverse complement strand
GCCGAAGATGCGGCTGCCGGGAAATGTCGACGTCGAACTGCCCACCACCGCGCTCGCGGGCGCGCCAGCCTCGATCCGGCGGTGCAGGTCGCGCTTCAGGTCGAGCGCCTCCGGCGCGTTCTCCTGCACGTAGTCGGCGCCGGCGAGCGCCTGCTCCAGCGTGCCGCAGGCGACGACGCGACCGCGCGCGCCGGGTGCGTCGACGATCAGTCCGAGCTTCTCCATCGCAGGCAAGGTCTCGTCGAGCCAGCGCAGCGCGGCGCCCGGGGCCGCCGGGTCGCTGTCCCAGAGCCGCACCTGCGCGCCTGCCGAGGCGAAGCGCGCGGCCCAGCCGCGGCCGATGAAGCCGCTGCCGACGATCGCGATCGCGGCGTTCATTGCAGCACCTGATGGTCGCCGCAGACCGAAAGGGCCTGTCCGGTGATGTTCGCTCCGGCCGTCGAGCAGACGAACAGCGCCATCTCGGCGACGTCGTCGGCGGTCACCATCCGCCGCAGCGAGACGGTCTTGAGCAGTCGCTGCTTCATCTCCTCGTAACCTATGCCGAAGGCGTCGGCCTTGGCCTGGATCACGCGGTCGATGCGCGGACCCGCGACCAGGCCGGGCTGGATGCAGTTGACGCGGATCCCGTCGGGCCCGAGCTCCATCGCCAGGCTCTTGGTCAGGCCGACGACGGCCCATTTCGACGCCGCGTAGGGCGTGCGCAGCGGATATCCCAGCCGTCCGGCCACCGAGGACAGGTTGACGATCGAGCCGCCGCCGGCCGCCTTCAGCAGCGGGACGCCGCGGCGCGTGCAATAGAACATGCCGTTGAGATTGATCGCCACGCAGCGGTCCCAGTCGCCGATCGCGATATCCTCGACCTTCTGGGTCGGACCGGCGATGCCGGCGTTGTTGACGAGGATGTCGAGGCCGCCCAGCGCCGCCGCGGCAGCATCGAACAACCGGTCGACCTCGCCGGGATCGGCGACATCCGCCAGGACGCCGGCCGCGCCCGGCATCTCGGCGAGGAACGCGGCCAGCGCCTTCGGGTCGATGTCGCAGACGAAGATCCGGGCCCCCGCCGCCGCGAAGCGGCGCGCGATGGCGCGGCCGATGCCGGATGCTCCGGCCGTCACCAGCGCCCTCTGGCCGGCGAGTGGTCCATTCATGCGCGTTCCTCCAGATCAGATGCGCCATTGATCCGCACTTGGACCCGGCTTTGCAAGCATGGCGCAGCGCGGCGCGAACGCCTAGGTTCGGCTTCGGAGGACGAAGAAGACGATGGCACAGGCGATCGCCGACGGGGCAGGGCAGTCGCGCGCGCGGGTCCGCGTCGCGGGCGGCGCGCGCGTGCGTCTGCGCGACGACGATGGGACGACGCGGCTCGCCGAGCTGTGGCATCACGATCCGATGCGGGTGCTGATGCCCCGCTCGATCGGCGACGAAATCCCGCATGTCGTCCTTCTCAACACGGCGGGCGGTCTCGTCGGAGGCGATCGCATCTCGGTGGCGGTCGATGCCGGCCCGGGTGCGCGCGTCCTGGTCACCGGACAGGCCGCCGAGAAGGTGTATCGTTCCGACGGGCCCCTCGTGGAGATCGCCAACACGCTCGCGATCGGCGATCGGGGCTGGCTCGAATGGATGCCGCAGGAGACGATCCTGTTCGACGGCTGCAGGCTCGATCGTCGGCTGCGGCTCGATCTTGCGGGCGACGCGCGCTGCCTCGCGGCCGAGATGGTCGTGTTCGGTCGCCGGGCGCGCGGCGAGACGGTCGAGCGCGCGATCTTCGCCGATCGCTGGGATCTGCGCCGCGACGGCCGCCTGCAATGGTGCGACGCGCTCGCGATCGGTCCCGAGGCCGGAACCCATCTGCGCGGCGCGTTCGCCTTCGCGGGCGCCGCCGCGATGGCGACCCTGGTCTATGCCGCGCGCGACGCCGCGCGCCATCTCGACGGAGTGCGCGCGCTGCTTGCCGAACAATCGGGCATCGCTGCCACCTGTCTGGGCGAGGTGCTGGTCCTGCGTGCCCTGGCGAGCGATCCCGCGCCGCTGCGCCGCGATCTGGCGCGGGTCTGGCGGCATCTGCGGGTCGAAGCCGGCGGGTTGCCTGCGGTCCTGCCCCGCCTGTGGCATATTTGATGCTACGATCCCGCAACCAGGGCGGAGGCGCGCCCGGACGCCGCAGGGGGATGCGATGAACCTGACGCCGCGCGAGAAGGACAAGCTGCTGGTGGCGATGGCCGCGATGGTGGCGCGGCGGCGCCTCGAACGCGGCGTGAAGCTCAACCATCCCGAGGCGATCGCCCTGATCACGGACCACGTGGTCGAGGGCGCGCGCGACGGGCGCAGCGTCGCCGATCTCATGAAGTCCGGCGCCGAGGTCGTGTCGCGCGCCCAGGTCATGGCCGGCGTCGCCGAGATGATCCACGAGATCCAGGTCGAAGCGACCTTCCCCGACGGCACGAAGCTCGTCACCGTCCATTATCCGATCAGGTGAGCGCCATGAAGCCGGGCGAGTATCTCCTCGCGGAAGGAGACATCGAACTGAATGCGGACCGTGCGACGGTTCGCCTGGAGATCGCCAACACCGGCGACCGGCCGATCCAGGTCGGTTCGCACTACCACTTCTTCGAGACCAATCCGGCGCTGCGCTTCGACCGCGCCGCCGCGCGCGGCATGCGGCTCGACATTCCCGCCGGGACGGCCGTGCGCTTCGAGCCCGGGCAGACCCGCGAGGTGCAGCTCGTGGCCTTCGGCGGCGACCGAATCGTCCACGGCTTCCGCGGCGCCGTGAACGGACCGCTGGCGCGCAGACGCGCGAAGGGGCGCTGAGCCATGGCCGTCCGCATCAGCCGCGCCGGCTATGCCGGCATGTATGGTCCGACGACCGGCGATCGCGTGCGTCTGGCCGACACCGAACTGTTCATCGAGGTCGAGCGCGACCTGACGGTCTACGGCGAAGAGGTGAAGTTCGGCGGCGGCAAGGTGATCCGCGACGGCATGGGCCAGTCGCAGCGCGGCCGCGCCCAGGGCGCGGTCGATACCGTGATCACCAACGCGCTGATCGTCGACTGGACCGGCATCTACAAGGCGGATATCGGGCTGCGCGACGGGCTGATCCACGGCATCGGCAAGGCCGGCAATCCCGACATCCAGCCCGGCGTCGACATCGTCGTCGGCCCGGGCACGGAGGTGATCGCGGGCGAGAACCGCATCGTGACCGCCGGAGGCATCGACGCGCATATCCATTTCATCTGCCCGCAGCAGGTCGAGGACGCGCTGCATTCCGGCATCACGACGATGCTCGGCGGCGGCACCGGGCCGGCCGCGGGTACCTCCGCCACGACCTGCACGCCGGGAGCCTGGCACATGGCGCGGATGATGGAAGCCGCGGAGGGTCTGCCGGTCAATCTCGGGTTCTTCGGCAAAGGCAACGCCTCGGCGCCCGGACCGCTGGTCGAGATGGTCAAGGCCGGCGCGATCGGTCTCAAGCTGCACGAGGACTGGGGCACGACGCCGAACGCGATCGATGTCTGTCTGTCGGTCGCCGAGAAGATGGACGTCCAGGTCGCGATCCACACCGACACGCTCAACGAATCCGGCTTCGTCGAGGACACGGTCGCCGCCTTCAAGGGGCGCAACATCCACGCCTTCCATACCGAGGGCGCAGGCGGCGGGCATGCGCCGGACATCATCAAGGTCTGCGGCCTCGCGAACGTGCTGCCGTCCTCGACCAACCCGACGCGGCCCTTCACCGTCAACACGGTCGACGAGCATCTCGACATGCTGATGGTCTGCCACCATCTCGATCCGCGCATCCCCGAGGACGTCGCCTTCGCCGAGAGCCGCATCCGCCGCGAGACCATCGCCGCGGAGGATATCCTGCACGACATCGGCGCTTTCTCGATGATGTCGTCGGACAGCCAGGCGATGGGCCGGGTCGGCGAGGTGATCATCCGCACCTGGCAGACCGCCCACAAGATGAAGGTGCAGCGCGGCGCCCTGCCCGGCGAAACAGGCCGCAACGACAATCTGCGGGTGCGGCGATACATCGCCAAGTACACGATCAATCCGGCCCTCGCGCACGGCATCGCGCGCCATGTCGGGTCGCTCGAGGTGGGCAAGCTCGCGGATCTGGTCCTTTGGTCGCCGGCCTTCTTCGGCGTCAAGCCGGAGATGGTCCTCAAATGCGGCAGCATCGCCGCGGCGCCGATGGGCGATCCCAACGCGTCGATCCCGACCCCGCAGCCCGTCCACTACCGGCCGATGTTCGCCGCCTTCGGGCGCGCGCTGGCCTCGTCCTGCGTCACCTTCGTCTCCAAGGCCGCGCTGCAATCCGACATCCGGCGCAAGCTCGGCCTGTCGCGCCGCGTGCTCGCCGCATCGGGCATCCGCAAGATCACCAAGAAGCACATGAAGCTCAACGACGCGACGCCGCATGTCGAGGTCGATCCCGAGACCTACGAAGTGCGAGCCGACGGCGAACTGCTGGTCTGCGAGCCGGCGGCCGAGTTGCCGATGGCCCAGCGCTACTTCCTGTTCTGATCATGCGGCGCGCCATCGAAGCCGTCCCGCGCGGGACCTGGCCGCGCAAGCGCCGGATCGGGATCGCGACGCTCGATTTCGATCGCCGCCACCGGCGCAGGATCGCGCTGGCGACCGACGACGGCATCGATTTCCTGCTGGATCTGCCCGAAGCGCGGGTGCTGGGGCCCGGCGACGGCTTGATCCTCGACGACGGCGGCGTCATCGAGGTGGCAGCCGCGGACGAGAAGGTCTGCGACGTCGAGGCGGACAGCGCCGCCGCGCTGGCGCGTCTGGCGTGGCACCTCGGCAACCGACATCTGCCCGTCGAGATCCTGCACGGGCGGTTGCGGATCCGCGAGGACCACGTCATCGTCGCCATGCTCGAAGGGCTCGGCGCCCGGGTCGTCGCGCACGACGCGCCCTTCACGCCCGAACAGGGCGCCTATGCGCAGGCAGGTCACGGCCATGACCACGCGCATGGCGAGCACCATGCGCATGGGCATGACGAGGCCCATGGCCACGGGCACGGCCGTGATCATGGGCACGCGCATCATCACGGCCATGGACATTCGCACGGTCATGGACACGGCCACGACCACTCCCACGGCTGAGCCGTCCGCCGCGCTGTTGCGCCTGCTGGCGTGGATGTCGCCGTCCTTTCCGACCGGCGCGTTCAGCTACAGCCACGGGCTGGAGATGGCGGTCGAGGACGGTTCGGTGCGGGATGCCGCGACTCTGCGCGCGTATGTCGCGACCGCGCTCGCGCATGGCGCGGGCCGCACCGACGCGGCTTTCCTCGCGCTGGCCTGGCGCGCGGCGGATGTCGGCGACGACGTCGCGCTGTCCGCCGTCGCGGAACGCGCGGCCGCGATGCGCGGTTCTGCCGAACTGGCGCTTGAAAGCCTGTCCCAGGGACGCGCCTTCCTGTCTACGGCTTGCGCCGCATGGCCGCTGCCGCGTCTTGCGCGGGCCGCCGAGCTGCTCGCCGCGCGCGGCATCGAGGTCGCGCATCCCGTGGCGGTAGCGCTGGTCGGGTCGGCCTGGTCCATCCCGCTCGCCGATCTCCTGCTCGCCCATCTCCACGCCTTCGTCGCCAATCTCGTGTCGGCCGGCGTGCGGCTGGTGCCGCTCGGCCAGACCGACGGCCAGCGCGCGCTCGCCGCGCTCGAGCCATCGATCCGAGCGGCCGCCGACGGCGCGGCGGAGGTCGCCGGACTTGACGAGATCTGGGCCGCCGCGCCGGCGATCGATCTGCTCTCAATCCGCCACGAAACCCAATACACGAGGCTGTTCCGGTCATGAGCACGAAGCATTCCACCGGCCCCTTGCGGGTCGGAGTCGGCGGGCCGGTCGGCTCGGGCAAGACCGCCCTGGTCGACGCGCTGTGCAAGACGTTGCGCGACCGGCTCGACGTCGCGGCGATTACCAACGACATCTACACGAAGGAGGACGCCGAATTCCTGACCCGGTCCGGAGCGCTTGCGCCGGAGCGGATCATGGGCGTCGAGACCGGCGGCTGCCCGCATACCGCGATCCGCGAGGACGCGTCGATCAATCTGGCCGCGGTCGAGCAGATGAACAGGCGCTTTCCAACGCTGGAGCTGATGTTCATCGAGTCCGGCGGCGACAATCTGGCGGCCACGTTCTCGCCGGAGCTTGCCGACATCACCATCTACGTGATCGACGTCGCCGCGGGCGAGAAGATCCCGCGCAAGGGCGGGCCGGGGATCACGCGGTCCGACCTGCTTGTGATCAACAAGATCGATCTGGCGCCGCATGTCGGCGCTTCGCTCGAGGTGATGGACCGCGATGCGCGGCGCATGCGCGGCCAACGGCCGTTCCTGTTCACCAACGTGCGGGCCGGCAAGGGCATCGACGAGGTCGCGTCCTTCATCTGCAAGGCCGGCGGCCTGGAGCCGCGTCCGCGTCGCGCGGCCTGAGCGCGCGCGGCGGGGGCCCGTCACGCTATCCGCTGGCGGGTGGCGGCGATCGGCTGGTGTCCCTGGCGGGCGAGGAAATTGTCGGGCGTCTCCCACCACCCCGCGAGGATCCCTGCATAGACCGACCGGAAGTCCGTCTGGGCGCGGATGTCGCCGTCCACCAGCGCCTCCAGGTCCGGGGGCGCGCCGCGGATGCCGCCATCGACGGCGCCGCCGAGCACGAAAAGCGGCGCGGCGGTGCCGTGGTCGGTGCCGCGCGAACCATTCTCGGCCGCGCGCCTGCCGAACTCCGAGTAGGTGACGACGAGCGTGTCGTTCCACCGGCCGAGATCGATCATCGCTTCGCGCAGCGCAGCGAGCCCCGCGGCAAGACGCCCAAGCAGCCTCGCGTGGCGTGCTGGCTGGTCCGCGTGGGTGTCGAAGCTGCCGATCGTCGCCTTCCAGACGGGGACATCGACACCGTCGGCGATCAGATCCGCCGCAAGGGCGAGCGAGCGCCCGAAGGGATCGCCGCCGAAGCGTCGATCGAAGCGGTTGCGCCCGCTCAGCTTGCGGCGCACGGCGCCGGCCGCGGCAACCGCTTCGTTCTGCGTGCGCACGACATGGCGCAGGCTGTCGGTCGCGTCGGACCGCAGATCGACGCTGCGCAACGCCTCGCTCTGCGCGAGGAACTGCCGCGCGTCGCGCAGGGTCACAACACGCGTCCCGGGCCCTGCCAGCGGTCCGATCGTGCCGGCGCCGACGACAATGGCATCGGCGTCGGCGCGCCCGCCGCGCCCGAGCAGGGGATGCTGGGCGAGCGCCCGCGTGACCCAGCCTCTATCCGCGTAGCGATCGCTGTCTGTCGCCTGCTCCCAGATCTCGATCGACCGGAAATGGGATCGGTTCGGGCGTGGATACCCGACCGCGTTGACGATCGCCATCTCGCCGTTCCCATACGCCGCGACGAGAGGACGCAACTCGGGATGGAGAGCTTGCGCGTCGTCAAGCGGGATCGTGTCCTCGGCAGGGATCGCTATGGCCGGTCGCAGTCGCCTGTAGGCGGGTTGACCGATCGGCACCAGCGTGTTGATCCCGTCGTTGCCGCCCTGCAATTCCACCAGCACGAGCATACGTCCGGCGAGCGGACCCGGCGCGCCTGCGTTCCGCCGCAGCGCGACAGGCGACGACACGCCGCCGCCGGCCCCGACCTGTGCGATGTCGGCCGCGCAGGCGGGGAGCAGCGCGGCCGCGGCGAGCGACGCGCTGCCGCTCAGCAGCGCGCGACGCGAGGAGAGCTTGTCTGCAGGCATCGTCGTGTCCCTCACATCAGCTGATAGACGGGGTCGAGGACCAGGGCGCGCAGGAAGCTCTCGTCGTCGCCTTCGGGCGTCGCCGCCACTGGCGCGAGCGGCGCGAGGGCCCGCCAGCGCTCGCGCGGCACGCGCCACGCCTGCGGCAGCGTCGCGATCCAGCCTGCTGCCTCGAGATGAACGGGCCGGTCGGCGAGCGCGGGCCGCACGCCCCGCATCGGGGCCGGCGCCATCCCACCGCCCGCCATCGCCATGTCCATCGTCTGCGGCGCGGCGCGCATCCGGGCGATATCGAAGACGAGGTCGCCGTTGCAGAAGAGATCGCCGGCGCGGGCGACGCGACAACCGGCGGAACGATAGGTCTGCACGGCTGCTGCCGCGGGGTAGATCCGCCCGTCGACCTCGAGCCAGTCGACATAGAGATTGCGGTCGCCGCGCGGTCCGCCGCCGGGCGGCATGGGGGCGGCGCCGTCGTTCACGAAGGAAACGACGAGAAGCTCGACCGGTCGGTCGACGGGAAAGCGCAGGATGCGCCAGTTCCGGTCGTCGCGGTCGCCGAACACGCCGAAGCGCGCGGTGTCGCGCGCGAACTCGATCTCGCGTTGAGCGACCACGGTGCCGTCGCCCAGGGTCACGCGCATCAGCGGGTTGGTCTGCCATGCGTCGCCAGCGACGCGCAGCGCGATGGTCGACGCACCGACCGGCGGCGCGGGCCCCACCAGACCGCGGTTGTCGAGCAGGCGGCTGAGCACGTCCGATCGCGCGACGAGGCTCGCGGGGGTGATCCAGGCCTCGCCTCCGGGCCAGCCCTTGACGTTCGGCGGCTCGAAGAGGTCCTGGCCGAGCTTGCGCGTATGCACGGCGAGCGCCGAGGGATCGACGAGCGGCAGCCCCAGGTCGCGATGGATGCCCGCGATCAGCACCGCCGGAGACTTGATCAGCGTGCCGCGGTTGCGCCGGTCCCAGAAGGCGTCGGAGACGAGCAGCGCGCGCAGCGCCGACGCGATGTCGTAGGCGCTGCCGCGCAGGACCGCGGCGATCCGCATGACTTCGGCAGGGTCGGGGCGCGGCGAGACGAATTCGCGCCACAGCTTTTCGACGACGAATTCGGCGGTGCGCTGCTGCGCCAGGATCGCGCGCACGACGCCCTCGGCGTCGTCGCCGACGGTCCCCAGGAATCGCTTGGGCCCCGCCTCGTGCTGTCCCGGGTAGAACCGGAAATCCCAGTTGGTGGCACGATCGACGCCGAGCCCGGTCAGCGCGCGCGCGATTTCGCGGATGTCCTGCTCGCCGTAATTTCCCTCGCCGAGCGTGAACAATTCGAGCAATTCGCGGGCGAGGTTCTCGTTCGGCCTGCCCTTGCGGTTCGTTGCCGCGTCGAGATAGCGCAGCATCGCGGGGTCCGCGAGGATGGCGCGCAGCAGCGCGGCGAAATTGCCCGTGCTCTCGCGCCGGAACAGCGCGTTCTGGTTCCACATCCGGTGGACGTTGTTTCCGGCGCCCTCGAACGCCGAAACGAAATGATTGTGCCAGAACAGCGTCATCCGCTCGGTAAGCGGCGACGGCGTCGCGATCATCTCCATCAGCCACCAGGTCTTGAGTTCCTGCAGTTCGCCGCGCCGGGCCTGGATGAACGCGTCGCGCTGTTCCTGGTCCATCGACGGGAGGTCGCGATAGGCGGGCCAGGCTTCGGACAGGAACCGGGGCGGGGCCAGGCTGGCGTCGCGGCGCGTTTTGGCGAGCATGCGGTCGACCGCCGCACCGCGCTCGACCCCGACGAGTGCGGCGATCGCTGGCGGCTCGGCGCCGAAGCCGGTCCTGACCAGCAGATGCCGCGCCTCGCCTGCGTCGAGCTGCTGTGCGCAAGCCGCGACGGCGCAAAGCATGGCCGCCGCGAACGCCAACACGCGGGCGAAGCGATGCATGGGGAGCCTCCATCTTCGATCATCGGCACGTGCGACGGCGCAGCTGCTTCGCGCCCATGGAAGGCGACGATCGACGGGAAAAAGTCTTACGCTCGGGGGGCGGTGCGGGCAAGGCTGCGGCAGGCGGACTTTCGTTCGCGGAGCGGCCTGGTTATATTCGAACGTATACAGCGAAGGCGGATCTCTTGCGCGCGTGTGCGCTCTTCATCCTGACGTTTCTTGCGTTGCTCGTGCCAGGCGGAGGGGGGCGGGCCCAGGACGGCTCGGTCGTGTTCGCCGCGGCCAGCCTGACCGATGCCCTGCGCGCCCTGGGTGCCGACTGGGCGGCGCGCGGAAATCGGGCGCCGCGTTTCTCGTTTGCGGCATCCTCGCTGCTCGCGCGGCAGATCGAGCAGGGCGCCCCCGCCGATCTCTTCCTGTCCGCCGACGAGGCCTGGGCGGACTACATCGAGGCTCGGGGTCTGATCGCCGTCGGGACACGCACGAGCCCGATCGGCAACGCGCTGGTTCTGGTCGCCGGCCCTGGTGGGTTTGCGTCCGTGGCGCTCGAGCGCGGTACCGATCTGCGCGCGCTGCTGGGGCCCTCGGGGCGGCTCGCCACCGGCGATCCCGCCCATGTTCCGGTCGGTCGCTACGCCCAGGCGGCGCTGACCTGGATGGGACAGTGGGATGCCGTGGCGCCACGGCTCGTGCGCGCCGACAATGCGCGCGCCGCGCTGCTGCTGGTGGAGCGCGGCGAGGCGCCCCTGGGCATCGTCTATGCCACGGACGCGGCCATCGCTTCCGGCCTCCGGGTCGTCGGAACCTTTCCGCCGGCCAGCCACACGCCGATCTCCTATCCCTTCGCGCTGCTGCGCCGCGCGGAGGCCGACGCGCGGTCCCGCGCGCTCCTCGATTTCCTCGCCGGTCCGAACGCGCGACCGGTCTGGCGACGCTTCGGGTTCGTCGTGGCGCCATGAAGCACTCCTCTTCGCGTCCCGCGCACCGTGGTCGCCGCGCGGCGGCGACGCTGAGTTTGCGCATCGACCTGCCGCGCGGCCGGATCGGTCCGGGCAAGGTCGCCTTGCTCGAGGCCATCGCGCGCGAGGGATCGATCTCGGCGGCTGGTCGGGCGCTGGGGATGAGCTACAAGCGCGCCTGGGACCTGGTCGCGGCGGTCAATGCATCGCTCGGGACGGCGGCGATCGCGACCAGCGCCGGCGGCCGTCGTGGCGGGGGCGCGGTGCTGAGCGCCGCCGGACGCGCGTTGATAGCCGATTATCGGGCCATCGAGCAGGCGGCGCGCCGTGCCGCTGGGGCACGGCTCGCGGCGCTGCAAAGGCGTGCCCGCCCGTCCGCAGGGCGCGGACAGGATCCGCAAGGCGACGGGAGCGGGCGATGACGGGAACCATGCGGGCGGCATGCAGCGCAAATCGGCCGGGAGATCCGCGTCCCGCGCTCGCCGGTGGATTGATCGCATCCTGCCAGCCCGTTGAAGGCGGTCCGACCGACAGACGGGATTTCGTCGTCGCCTTCGCCCAGGCGGCGCTGGCCGGCGGTGCCCGCGGTCTGCGGATCGAGGGCGTCGCCAATGTCGCCGCCGTCGTCGCGCGCTGCGCCGCGCCGGTGATAGGTCTGGTCAAGCGCGACCTGCGCGATAGCCCGGTGCGCATCACGCCTTTCCTGCGCGACGCCAGGGCGCTCGCCGCGGCCGGGGCCCGCATCGTCGCCTTCGATGCCACCCGGCGGCGGCGCCCCGTCGACGTGCCGGCGATGATCGCGGCGATCCACGGGGCTGGCGCTCTCGCGATGGCGGATATCGCGACCGAAGCCGAGGCGCGTGCGGCGCTCGCGGCCGGCGCCGACATGCTCGGCACCACCCTGTCTGGCTATGTCGGTCCGGGCGCGGTGCCCGAACAGCCGGATCTGGAACTGGTGCGCGCCTGCGCCGCCCTTGGGACGGTCCCGGTTTATGCGGAAGGGCGCTTCAACGCGCCGGGCCTCGCCGCGAGCGCGATGCTGGCCGGCGCCGACGCGGTCGTCGTGGGTTCGGCGATCACGCGCCCCGAGCATGTCGCCGGCTGGTTCGCGCGCGCGATCGCTGCCGCCGCGCCGCGCACCACCTTGGCGCTGGAACTTGGCGAACGCGGCTGCGTGGCGGCGCTGTTGCGCGCCGGAAACGTGCTGGAGCGGATCGAGATAGCCGCGCCGCCATCCGCGCTGGCGGCGATCGGCGCCGCTGTCGCCCCCTGGCGCGGAGGGTTCGACGATTGCGCGATCGCGGCGACGCTGCATGCGACGCCGTCCGGGGCGCGGCGCGCGGGCCTGGCGGCGCGGCTCTCCGCGCGCCTCGGCGTACCGGCGCTGGCGCTGCCCGCCGCGCAGGCGGCGGCATGGGGCGAGCACTGCCATGGCGCCGCCCGCGGCCGGGATCTGCTCTTTGCCGACCTTTCGCATCGCATCGATTTCGGGCTGGTGCTCGGCGGGCGTTTGCAATGCGACGCCGGTGGCCCAGGTCTGGACCTTGGGGATCCGCGCGTGCGCGACGCGACGCTGCGGTCCGCGCGTTTGCTGGCGACCGCGCTGCGCGTGGCCAGCTGCGTGATCGCTCCGGGCCTGGTCGTCGTCGGCGGCGAAGCCGGGCTGGCGCCTGGGTTTCTCGCAGGACTGCGCGCCGCCATGGCCGATGCGCCGCCGGGAGGACCGCGGCTGCGCCCGGTCCGCGCCGCGCTCGGCAGGGACGCGGCGCTGGTGGGCGCTGCCGCTTTCGCGCGCACCGCCGACGCCGCCTGGCGGCGGCCTTGATGGCGACGGCTCCGGCTGCTAGTGCGGGCAAGTCCCGAGCGACAGGAGAGCGTGATGGCGGCCAGCAAGACCGGCAGCAATACCAGGGCGTCGGACCATGTCCGCGAGGACAGGCTGTGGCAACGCCATATGGAAATGGCACGGCTTGGCGCGACGCCGAAGGGCGGGGTGAACCGCCAGGCGCTCAGCGTCGAGGACGCCGCGGCGCGCAAGCTGCTCGGCGGCTGGGCGGCTGCGCGCGGCTATGACGTCTTCACCGATCCGATCGGCAATCTCTTCGTCAAGAGGCCGGGTACCGATCCCGACGCAGCGCCCGTCATGTCGGGCTCGCATCTCGACAGCCAGCCGACGGGCGGCAAGTTCGACGGCACCTACGGCGTGCTCGCGGCGTTCGAGGTGCTCGAGGCGCTCGACGATGCCGGCATCGCCACCCGGCGGCCGGTGATGACGGTCGCCTGGACCAACGAGGAGGGCAACCGTTTCCAGCCGGGCTGCATGGGATCGGGCGCCTTCGTCGGCGCCTATGACCTCGACACGCTGCTCGACGGCAAGGATCCGAAAGGCATGAGCGCGCGCGATGCGCTGGCCGGGGTGCTGGCTACGGCGCCGGCGCGGACCGAGCGGCGGCTCGGCTTCCCGGTCGATTCCTACATCGAGGCGCATATCGAGCAGGGCCCGATCCTCGAGAACACCGGCAACGAGATCGGCGTCGTCACGCTCATCCAGGGCATGCGCCGCTTCTACGTCGACGTCTTCGGCGAGGAGGCGCATTCCGGGACGACGCCGCTGCGCCTGCGCAAGGATGCGCTCAAATCCGCGGCGTCGATGGTGGTGGCGCTCGAAGAGCTGATGGCCGATCCGACCGACACCGTGCGCTACACGGTGGGGCGGTTCGAGATCTATCCCGGCTCGCCGTCGACCGTTCCCAGCAAGGTGCATTTCCTGATCGATCTGCGCCATCCCGATCCGGACACGCTGCGGCGCCTGGGCGACGGCATCCAGCCGATCTGCGCGGCGGAGGCCGCGCGGCGCGGTTGCACGGTCGAGGTCACCGAATATACCACCGTCGCGCCGGTGCCCTTCGGCACCGAGACGGTTGCACGGGTGCGCGAGGCGGCGGCCGCGCTCGGCTATCGCCACATCGACATGATCTCGGGCGCAGGCCACGACGCCATGCATGTCGCCAAGGTGGCGCCAGCCGGCATGATCTTCGTTCCGTGCTGGAAGGGCGTCAGCCACAACGAAAGCGAGAACGCGACGCCGCGCGATCTCGCCAACGGCACGCGTGTCCTCGCCGACACGCTCGCCGCGCTCGCCAATCGCTGAAACCCCCGCAGAGGCACGTCCGCCCATGAACGAGAAAGCCCTCGCCAGGACCCTGACGACGATCCTGTCCGACCTGATCGCGATCCCGTCGCCCTATCCGCCCGGCGAGAGCGTCGAGATCTGTCGCTATGCCGCGGCTCGGCTGCGCAAGGCTGGCTACCGGACCAAGGTGCTGGCCCGCAAGAAGGGCGTGGACAACGTGGTCGCCAAGCTGGGCAGGGGCAACCCGCGCATCGTGTTCAACGCCCATGTCGACACGGTGGGGGTCGGCGAGCGCGAGAACTGGAAGACCGATCCCTATAAAGCGGTCGCCAAGGGCGGCCAGATCTTCGGGCTCGGCGCCGGCAACTGCAAGGGCTCCATGGCGGTCCAGCTCTGGCTGGCCGAGGAGATCGCGCGCCGCGGCGGGCCGCGCCGCGGCGAGGTCTGCTTCACCTTCGTCGCGGACGAGGAAAATCTTGGGCCCGAAGGCATGTCCTTCCTGCGCGACTCGGGCCACGTGAAGCCCGACGCCCTGATCCTGGGCGCGCAGACCGAGAACCAGATGATCGTCGCCGAACGCGGCGTCTTCTGGGCCCGCATCGCCACCAGGGGCAAGGCCGCGCATGCCGGCAACCCGGCGGCCGGCGACAACGCGATCGCGCGCATGATGCGCCTGCTGGCCGCTATCGATCGCGATCTGGCGCCGAAGATCGCCGCGCGTGTCGACGGCGCCATGCGCTCGACCATGAATGTCGGCATCATCCGCGGCGGTCACAACACCAACGTCGTGCCCGCCTCCTGCGTCGTCGAGATCGATCGTCGGCTGCTGCCCAGCGAGCGGGTCAAGTCCGCCTATCGCGAACTGGAGCAGACGCTGCGCGCTGCGGGCGAGCCGAGGGGCTCGTGGAGCTGCGAGTTCCTGACCGGAACCAACGGTTTCAAGGGCGCTGCCGACGGGATGGCGATCTCGGCCCTGGCGGCCGCGATCGGCGAGCGGCTGGGCAGGCCGGCGCGTTTCCTCAACGCGACCGGCGTGTCTGATGGCCGCTATTTCGCCGACGACGGCATCGAGATCATCAATATCGGTCCTGGTTCTGGCGTTGCCGGCCACGCGGCCAACGAGTCGGTTCCGGTCGGCGAGATGGTCGACGCCGCGCTCATCCAACTGTCGGCGATCGAGAAGCTGATGGGGCTCGGCTGAGGGTCAGCCGGGCGGCCGGCGTCGCTGGATGGCGCCGGCATCGGGCGGCAGCCTGAGGAAGAAGACCACCGAGAGCGCCGAGATCGCGCCGACCAGCGCGAACACGATCGGGAAATGCCCCGGATCGAGTTCGCCGCCGCCGCGCATTCGCTGCAGCGCGCCAAGCGCCAGCGCCGCGACGGCGACGCCGACGGCGCCGGCCAGTTCCTGGACCACGGCGCCGAACGTGGTGGCGCGGCTGAGATCGGCGCGCGGGACGTCCGCGTAGAGCAGCGCGTTGACGGTGGTGAACTGCAGCGAGCGCACGAATCCGCCTGCCGCGAGCAGACCGAACATCGCCCAGGTCGCCCATCCCGGTGCGAAGAGTCCTGGCGCCGCCACCAGCAGCGACGAGAGCAGCGCGTTGGCGACCAGAACGCGGCGCATGGTCAACGCCTCGACCAGACGCGGTGCGAAGGGCTTCATCGCCAGCGCCCCGATACCGGCACCGAACGACACCAGACCTGCCTCGAAGGCGCTTTGTCCGAAACCTTCCTGCAGCAGCAGCGGGACCAGGAACGGGCTGGCGCCGACGCCGATGCGAAAGAAGAGACCACCTGCGAGGCCGGCGCGGAACGTCGCGATGCGCAGCAGACGGAGGTCGAGCGGCGGCGACGGGCTGCGGCGCGCATAGAAGACATAGAGAGCGAGGAGCGACGCACCGGTCGCCGCGAGCGTGGCCAGGGCCCAAGGTGGCGCGACCTCCAGGTCGATCAGCGTCAGGCTGGCAAGCATCAGGGCGAGCCCGGGCCCCGCGAGCAGAAAGCCGACGATGTCGAAGCCGGCCGGCGCCTCGGGCGGCAGGTCGGGTATGAAACGCGCGGCCAGCACCGCGCCCAGCGCGGCGATCGGCAGATTGATCCAGAAGATCCAGTGCCAGGACAGGTATGTCGTCAGCAATCCGCCGACCGGCGGGCCCATGATCGGAGCGACCAGCGCGGGCATGCTCAGCATCGCGAAGGCGGCGATGATCCGCTCGCGCGGCACGCTGCGCAGGACCAGGAGGCGCGCGACCGGCAGCATCATCGCGCCGCCCATGCCCTGAACGATCCGCGCGCCTACGATGCTGGGCAGGTCCCAGGACAGGGCGCAGCCCAGCGATCCGAGCGCGAACACCGCGATCGCGGCCTGGAAGACCTTCAGCGCGCCGAAGCGGTCCGCCACCCATCCCGAAGCGGGGACGAAGACGGCGAGCGCGATCAGGTAGGACGTCAGGGCCAGCTTGAGATGCAGCGGGTCGGTGCCGAAATCCCGGGCGATGCTGGGCAGCGCGTTGGCGAGGACCGTCGAATCGAGGTTCTGCATGAACAGGGCCGCGGAGACGATCAGCGGCACGCGCCGCGCGCGGCTTGGGTCGGGCGGGATCATCATGCCATTGGTAGCGCGCGGGGCCCTGTCTGGCGACGGCGCCCCGGGCAGACCTGCCATGACATGGGCCGTTCGCCCGCGGTGCGCGGCGCGCGCAGCGCCGCGATGCCTGGTGTTCCTCCCTCACCCGCGCAACGCCGCGCGTCCTGGGGTCGTGTCCCTGCCCGTGGTGTAAGAACTGAGCGCGGGGCGCGCGAAGCCCTTGGCGAGCGCAGCGCGTCGCTGACCTGTCCTCTTCGGCCGCCGCCACATTCCGCGCCGCCAGCGAATTCCTCTCAAATTCCGTGCGGCAGGACACTGCTGTCGTCTGCAGGATCAACGGGGGCACGAAGATATCGATGGAAACACCGGAGCGCCGCTTCTCGCCGTTCGCCGACCGGTTTCGCGTCCATACCCTGCCGGTCGCGCCGTGGACGCATCAGGCCCATCCGGCAGTCCGGGTCTGGCGTTTCTGGTCGCTGGGCTCGGACCGGGCGCGCAGGGCGGTGTGCACGGCGATCAGGGCCTAGAACGCCGCGGTCGGCACGCCCAACAGCGATACCCGCGGCCACCACGAAACGGTCAGTTTCTGCTTCGTCTGGGCGGCCGCCAGTTTCCTCGCCCATGCGTCGGCATCGGATTTCGCGGCATCGGCGAACGGCTTCGGCGGCGATCCGCTCGCCTCGAAATCGGGCGTCTTCCGTTTCTGGAGCCGCGACCAGCTTCCGTCGGCGGAGGCCCGCCGGAACTGGCCGGAGCCGGATCTCGCGCCGCTCGCGCCTATCGGTGCCGAGGACCCGATGGACGCTCCCGCGCCGCGGGCGTAAGACGGTCGCCAGGCCGTCCTTCCGAGGGAGAAGCCGATGGATCCGCTCGTCCACGAGTGGCTGAACCTGATGATCCGCTGGGCGCATGTGATGTTCGGCATCGCGTGGATCGGCGCATCGCTCTATTTCATGTGGCTGGACGCGTCGCTCGAACCGCCCGATCCGCCGCGCCAGGGCGTGGCGGGAGAGGTCTGGTCGGTCCATGGCGGCGGATTCTACCGGGTGGAGAAATTCGGCGTCGCGCCGCCGGCTCTGCCGCCACGCCTCCACTGGTTCAAGTGGGAAGCGGGGATGACCTTCCTGACCGGCGCGGCGCTGCTGGTCCTGGTCTTCTACGTGGGCATGGGCGAAAGCGTTTTCGTCGATCCGGCCTTCGCGCGCTTGGGCGGGTTCGGCGCCGGCCTGCTCTTCGCGGTGCTGATCGCCGTCGCCTGGCTGCTCTACGACGCGCTGTTCAAGTCGCGGCTCGGGCGCGAGCGGCCGCTGCACGCCGCCGCGATCGGCTTTGCCGCGCTGGTCGTCGCGATCTGGTGGCTGTGCAAGGTGATGCAGCCGCAGGCGGCCTTCGTCCATGTCGGCGCGCTGATCGGCACGCTGATGGTGGCGAATGTGTGGATGATCATAATCCCGAACCAACGCGCGCTGGTCGAGGCGGTGAAATCAGGGCGGGCTCCCGATGCCGATCGCGGATTGCAGGGCAAGATCCGGTCTACCCATAATTCCTATCTGACGCTGCCCGTGGTCATGATGATGCTGTCGAAGAATTTCTCCTCGACCTGGGGCAGCGAGTTCAACTGGGTGATCCTGACCGGGTTGATCGTCATCGGCGCGGTCGTGCGCCATTGGTTCCTCCTGCTCGACAAGGGCAGGCTGCGGGAAGGCGTCTGGATCTGGCCGGCGGCGGCCGCCGGGATGGCCGCCCTCTTTGTTCTTGCGCGGGCAGGGTGAGCGCCATGGCCGGACGCCTCACGACCCATGTCCTCGACACCGCCCGC
>JBIKXN010000012.1:0-18200 GCA_044355765.1 Alphaproteobacteria bacterium | reverse complement strand
TTGACGATCCGTCGCGCGGCGACACGGTGCCCGTCGCGCAGGATCATGGCTTCCAGGGCGTCGCCGGATCTGTCGTCGGCGGCGGAGCGGGTGTCGGAGACGGTCAGGATCGCGATGTTGACGGCCAGGAAGGGGCGTGTCTCATCGATCTTTGGCATTGGCCGGGCTCGCGCGTGCGGTCAGGAAGACCGGCGGGACGTAAGCCGGCCAGCGGCCTTCGGCAACCGCGTCCAGCGAGGGCGAGGGCTGGCCCAGCCGCTCCGCGTACATCCAGTAGGAATAGAGCAGCCGCGTGATGAAGTGCCGGGTCTCGGGCAGGGGCACGGTCTCGATCGCGAGCAGCGCGTCGTCGCGCACGTCCTGGTCGCGCTGGTCTCGGCGCTGCTTCCAGCGCATCACGGTCTGCGGGCCGGCGTTGTACGACGCCGCGAGGCGGATCAGGTCGCCATCGACCATCTCGCTGCCCAGCAGATGGACGAGGTAGCGCTGGCCCAGCGTGATGTTGAAGACGGGGTCGTGCAGCCGCGCCGGCGGCACCGGGTTCCCGTGCAACTGCGCGGCGGTCTTGGGCATGATCTGCATCAGGCCGCGCGCGCCCGCCGGGCTCACCGCCTTGGGATCGAAGCGCGATTCCTGCCGGATGAAGGCGTAGATCAGGGCGGGATCGACGCTGAAGCCGTCGCTCGGGCGCCAGGGCGGGATCGGGTAGGCGCTGGCGTCGAAGCGGCGGCCATCGCCGGCCGCCAATCCGCGGCCCAGGCGCTGCGCCAAACGGGGCAGGTTCGCGCGCATCGCGACCGAGAACAGCACCGCCTTGACGGCCGGATCGGCGGTCTCGGCCAGGCGGGCGAGTTCGGCCTCCGCGCGGTCGGTCTGGCCGACCTGGACGAGCATCAGCGCCGTGCGCGCCACCGGGTCGCGGGCGATGCCGGCGATCTGGTCCGGGTCGACCTCCGGGGCCTCCCAGTTGAAGGGCAGGCTGCGCGAAAGAGCCCGGTTGGCGAGCAGCCCATAGAAGCTGCGGGGATGCTCGGCGGCCAGTTCCAGCCAACGATCGACCGAAACGAAGTTCTTGCCATGCACGTGCGAACGCCAGGCCCAGAATGCGGCGGCCGAGACTTCCCAGGGATGCGCCTGGGGCAGGCGGGCGAGCGTCTCGAAATGCCCGGCCGCGGTGTCGAAGCGCGAATTGGCGAAGGCCGCGAGACCTGCGACCCAGTGGGCCCGCGGCAGCACGGCGCCCGAGCGCCTGGCGGCGGCCTCGGCCAATTCATAGGCCCGCTGCTCGTCGTCGCGCGCGAACAGGCCGGCGGCGATGCGGACACGGAACAGATCGAATTCGGCATCGGACAGGAGCCGCCGGGCCTCGGCACCCAGAAGACGCTGCGCGGCGTCGAGTTCGGCAACCCGGATATGGCCATTGATCCGGTCGCGAAGGCGGTCGCGCGCGATCGCATCCTTGCGGGCCAGGCCCGGTCGCCCCGGCGGCGGCGTCGCCTCCTTGGAGGGACCCAGATCGGTGGCGATCGCCATCCGCGGCGCGGCGGCATCGGCCGGGCGTTCGAGGCTGCGCAGCTTGCCCTTCGGCGCGACCCGGGCTGCGAGCGCGTGGATCGCGGTCGCATCGGGGTGGGACGGGTTGTCGCGCAGCCACGCAGCCATCTCCGCGAAGCCGGCCGGCGAGCCGGGCGCGAGGATGTACTCGGCCCTGACATGGGGGTGCAGCCGCTTCTCGGTCGTGGCGGCGAGCCGGCGCTCCATGCCGGCTCGGTCGCCGCGGGACGCCGCCTCGAAGGCGGTGCGATAGGCGTCCGCGTCCGCAATCGAGAGCGGGCGCGGCAGGGCCAGGTAATCGGGGCGGCCGATCGGGCCGAAGCGCAGCAGGGCGGTCTGGACCAGATCGGCATCCGCGGAGGCGAGGGTGCGGGGCGCCTCGCCGCCGGAGGCCTGCGCGGCCGCGACACCGGTCGCGCCGAGGACGCATATCGCCACCAGCCCGAGCGTCGCGAGGCGTGGCGAGAGCCAGCCGGCGAGGGAGCCGTTGCGCCGTCCTGTAATATTCCTGAGGCGGCCAAGCATGACGGCGAGTCAGGTACAGGACTAGCCGCGGGCCCGGCAAGCAAAAATTCCTCGTACTTCCAAGTGGATGTGGATAATTTTTGTTTTTGTGCGTCACTTCAATTCATTTGCCCGACCGCTCAATTTGTTTTTGATCATCAATAAATCTCGCCAAGACTCCCTCTTCTGGCTCGGGGAGCGCAAGAGATACGCGGGATGAAATGTTGCCATTGCTTCGACGCCCGGCGACGTATCCACCGGACGGTAGGTCAGCCAGCGGCCGCGCAGCTTGCCGATGCCGCCGGTCGTGCCGAGCAGCGCCTGAGCGGCCGAGTTGCCCAGGAAGACCAGGATTTCGGGGCTGGCCAACTCGATCTGCCGGCGGATGAAGGGCAGACATATCGCCACCTCCGACGTCGTCGGGGGGCGGTTGCCCGGCGGCCGCCAATAGACCACGTTGGCGATGTAGGCGTTCTGGCGACGGTCGAGCCCGATCCAGCGCAGCATCGTGTCGAGCAACTGGCCGGAGACGCCGACGAAGGGCCGGCCGATGCGATCCTCGTCCGCCCCTGGCGCCTCGCCGACCAGCATCACCCGCGACCCCGGCACGCCGTCCGCGAAGACCGTGCTGGTGGCGGTGGCCTTGAGGCTGCACCCGTCGAAACCGCGGACGGCCGCTTCGAGTTCCGCAAGCGTGCTGGCCGCCGCGGCGAGGGCGCCGGCGCTGGCGGCGGCCTGGGCGCTGGGGGGCGGCGCCAGGACGGGAGGCGGTATCGGCGCGGGCAGCAGCACCGCCGCTGACGTCTGGGCCGGCGCGGGCGCGGATGGCGGTGGGGCGAGGCGGTCGGTCGGCCGGTCGCCGATCGCCTCGTCGGCGCCCATTTCGATCAGCCAGGCCAGGGATGCGAGCGCATCGGACATGCGGACGACGGTAGCATGGCCGGGGCGGCTTGCCCTATATCAGGCGCACCCGATCCCGAAGACGAGACCCGGCCATGACCCGCGAGCGTATGGACTATGACGTGGTCATCGTGGGCGCTGGCCCGGCCGGCCTCGCGACCGCGATCCGCCTGCGCCAGATGGCGGCCGCGGCGGGGCGCGCGCTGTCGGTCTGCGTGCTCGAGAAGGGCTCCGAAGTCGGCGCCCATATACTTTCGGGCGCGGTCTTCGAGACCCGGGCGCTGGACGAATTGCTGCCGGACTGGCGCGCGCTGGGGGCGCCGCTCGTCACCCCGGCGCGCGAGGACAGGTTCCTCTTCCTCACCGCCAAGCGGGCGATCCGGCTGCCGACGCCGCCGCAGATGAACAATCACGGCAATTACATCGTCAGCCTCGGCAATCTCTGCCGCTGGCTTGGCCAGCAGGCGGAGGGTCTGGGGGTCGAGATCTTCGCCGGTTTCGCCGCCGCCGAGGTGCTCTACGACGATGCCGGGCGGGTGAGCGGCGTCGCGACGGGCGATATGGGCATCGGCAAGGACGGCCAGCCGACCGCGTCCCACCAGCCGGGCGTCGAACTGCATGGCCGCTTCACCGTGTTCGCCGAAGGCGTGCGCGGCTCGTTGGCGAAGACGCTGTTCGAGCGCTTCGGCCTGCGCGACGGCGTCCAGCCCCAGACCTTCGGTCTGGGCATCAAGGAACTCTGGGAAGTCGATCCCGCGCGTCACCACCAGGGGCGGATCGTCCACACGATCGGCTGGCCGCTGGACTGGGAGACCTATGGCGGATCGTTCCTCTATCACCTGGAGAACAACCAGGTCGCCGTCGGCTTCGTGACCGGGCTCGACTATCGCAATCCCCATCTGTCGCCGTTCGAGGAGTTCCAGCGCTTCAAGACCCATCCTGCGATCCGCGGCGTCTTCGAAGGCGGGCGCCGGATCGCCTATGGCGCGCGGGCGATCAACGAGGGCGGGTTCCAGGCGATCCCGAAGCTGGTCTTTCCGGGCGGCGCGATCGTCGGCTGCTCCGCTGGTTTCGTGAACGTGCCGAAGATCAAGGGCAGCCATACGGCGATGAAGTCTGGCATGCTCTGCGCGGAGGCCGTCTTCGCGGCGCTGGGCGAGGACGGGCCGGTGGGCACGCTCGACGCCTATCCGGCGGCGCTGCGGGACTCGTGGGTGTGGGAGGAGCTGCGCGCGGTGCGCAACATCCGCCCGGCCTTCCAGAAGGGGCTCTATGTCGGGCTCGTCCACGCGGCACTCGATACCTACCTGCTGCGCGGCAAGGCGCCGTGGACCTTCCGCCACCATCCCGACAACGAATCGCTGCGCCCGCTCGCCGCCTCGCAGCCGATCGAGTATCCCAGGCCGGACGGGAAGATCTCCTTCGACCGGCTGTCCTCGGTCTTCCTGTCGGCCACCAACCATGAGGAAAACCAGCCCGCCCATCTGCGGCTGCGCGATCCGGCGATACCGGTCGCGCATAATCTGGCCCTCTACGACGCGCCGGAACAGCGCTACTGCCCGGCCGGGGTCTACGAGATCGTGCGTGCGCCGGACGGGTCGGACCCGCGCCTGCAGATCAACGCGCAGAACTGCGTGCACTGCAAGACGTGCGACATCAAGGATCCGACCCAGAACATCGTCTGGACCGTGCCCGAAGGCGGCGGCGGGCCGAATTATCCCAATATGTGACGCTGCCGTGCGGCGGGCGGCGCGCTATCATCATCGGCGCATGCGCAAGCCCGCCCCAAACGCCAAGTCGCCGCGCCGCGTCGTCGCCGCGCTCGTCGCCCTTCTTTCTCTGGTTGCCTGCGTCGCCGCGCCGCTCGGCGCCGCGAGCGGGCAGGTCGTGGAGCGTTCACCGAGCGCCCTCGGCAATTATCTCGCCGGCAGATACGCCGAACGCCAGCGCGATCCGGCGACCGCCGCGCGCTTCTTCGACGCGGCGCTCGCCGCCGACCCCGGGAATTTCGAGACACTGGTGCGCCTCCACGCGACGCGGCTGGCGGCGGGCGAGCAGACTGCCGCCGTCGAGGCCGCGCAGCGCATCGCCGAGCGCTCGCCTGCCAATCCGGGCGCCAGCATCACGCTGGCCGTCGACGCGGTGTCCCGCCTCGCCTGGGACGATGCGCGCCGGCGTCTTGCCGAGATTCCGCTCCAGGGCATCAACCGGCTGCTCGTCCCCCTTCTCCGCGGCTGGATCGAGACCGCCCTCGGCAACGCCGCTGCCCTGGACCAGCTCCGGCCGCTGACGGAGCTGGCCGATCTGGCCGCGGTGGTCGATTTCCATCGCGGGCTGATGCTTGAGAAGCTCGGCCGTCTCGACGAAGCCGAAGCGGCGCTGCGCCGCGTGATGGGGCCCGAGGGGCGCGCCACGCCGCGTCTGGCGGAGGCGCTGGTGGCGTTGCTGCTGTCGCAGAACCGGGATGCCGAGGCGCGGGCGCTGCTCGACGCGGCGCGCGTCCATGATCGCGAATCGCTCGCCTTCGACCTGCTGTCGCGACGGCTCGCAGGGGCCGAGCGGAGTCCGCTGCTGCCGGACGCGCGCGCCGGCTTCGCGGCGGCCCTGTTCGACGTCGCGACCGCCGTCCGCGGCGAGGGCGACGGCGGGTTCGCGCTGCCCTATGCGCGGCTGTCTTCGGCGCTCGCCCCCGAGGATCCCTCGGCGCTTCTGCTCGTCGGCGACATCCTCGACCAGCAGAAACGCCATGCGGAGTCCAACGCGGTCTTCGCCCGTATCGACCCGGCCGCGCCGCTCGGATGGACCGCGCGGCTGCGGATCGCCGAGAACCTCCACCAGCTCGACCGGACGGACGAGGCGACCGCGCTGCTCGAGGCGATGGCCGCGGAGCGTCCCGAGCGCACCGAGGCGCTCGCGACGCTGGGAGGCCTGTTGCGCGCGAAGGAACGGCATCGCGAGGCGGTCGGCGTCTATGCGCGCGCGCTCGCGCGCGTGACCGCGCCCGAGCGTCGGCACTGGGTTCTGTTCTACGCCCGCGGCATCGCCTGCGAGCGCTCCGACGACTGGCCCTGCGCCGAAGCCGACTTCAAGCGCGCCCTCGAGCTGATGCCCGAACAGCCCGACGTGCTGAACTACCTGGCCTATTCCTGGGTCGACAAGGGATTCGCCGAGCACTACGACCGCGCGCTGAAGATGCTCGAGCGCGCCGTCGAATTGCGGCCGAACAGCGGACACATCATCGATTCGCTCGCCTGGGCCCTCTACAAGCTCGGGCGTTACGCCGAATCCGTGCCGTTGCTAGAGCGCGCGGTGGAACTGCTGCCCCAGGAAGCGGTGATCCTGGATCATCTCGGCGACGCCTACTGGCGGGTCGGCCGCAGGCTCGAGGCCCGCTATCAGTGGCAGCGCGCGCTGGGCTCCAAGCCAGAGCCCGACCTCAAGCCGCAGCTCGAACGCAAGCTCGAGGACGGGCTGAGCGACCGTCCGCGCGGCGGCTGAGGCGTCTCAGGGCGCAAGCAGCCGCGCGTAGTCCTCGACCGAGATGTTGCCGCCGGACAGCACGACGCCGACGCTGCGCGGCGCGCCGCCGATCCTGCCGGCCAGCACCGCGCCGAGCGCGATCGCGCCCGACGGCTCGCAGACCAGCTTGAGATGGGTGAAGGCGGCGCGCATGCCGGCCACCGCCTCGGCGTCGGAGACGCTGACGCCCTCGGCGATCGCCGCGTGCGCCGCGCCGAACGGCACCGCGCCCGGGGTCGCCGCCTGCAGCGCGTCGCAGATCGATCTTGCCCCGGGGACCACGCGCTGCCGTTCTCCGGCGCGCAGCGAGCGGCGAAGGTCGTCGAAGCCTTCGGGCTCCGCGCCGATCACCCGGGTCGCGGGCGAGAGCCTGCGCACCGCCAGCGCGACGCCGGCGATAAGCCCGCTGCCGCCGACGGGCACGACCAGCGCGTCGAGTGTCGTGCCGCGCTCGGCGGCCTGGCGCAGGATCTCGATGCCGCAGGAGGCCTGGCCGGCGACTACGAAGGCGTCGTCGAAGGGATGCAGCTTGGTCAGGCCGCGCTCCTGCGCGATCGTCGCCGCCAGCTCGTTGGCGGCTTCCTCGCGGTTGCGCGTCCCGTGTTCCGACAGCACGACCTCTGCGCCATAGCCGCGCGTGGCGTCGATCTTGGCGCGCGGCGCGTCGACGGGCATGACGATCGTGACCGCGATGCCGGCGGCCGCGCCGGCGGCAGCGAGCGCCTGGGCGAAATTTCCCGACGAGAACGCGATCACGCCGCGCGCCCGCTCGGCCTCGGTCAGCCTGGACAGCCGGAAACACGCGCCGCGATACTTGAACGACCCGGTCCGCTGCAGGTTGTCGGCCTTGCACAGGACGCGCGTTCCCGCCTGTGCGTCCAGCCCGGGCGCGCCGAGCAGCGGCGTCTCGACGATCAGCGGCCGTAGCGTGCGGGCCGCTTCGGCGATCAGCGCGAAGTCGACGCTCATCCGGTGGTGCCTTCGGCACCGGCCCCGCAGACCAGCGCGCAGACCTTGGCGCCGGCGGGCGGAGCGATCGCCCCGGTCATCAGCGCGGCGACGGTCGCCGCGCCGCTCGGATCCGCGGCGACGTTCATCTCGCGCCATAGCCAGCGGCTGGCGACGTCCATGTCGTCGTCCTCGATCAGGACGATGTCGTCGACGTTGCCGCGCACGATCTCGAAATTGATCGCCTCCGTCCGGCGCGCCGCGAGCGTGGGCACGCGCGTCGTCACGCGCTCCAGTTCGACGAGCGCGCCGCGCCTGAGCGAGTCGTGCATGCTCGCGGCGCCGGTCGGCTGCACGCCGACGATGCGCAGCCCGGGCCTGATGGCCTTGGCCGCCAGCGCCATCCCGGCGATCAGGCCGCCGCCGCCGATGGCCACGACCAGCAGGTCGAGATCCGGGATCTGGTCGAGCAGTTCGAGCGCGGTCGTCCCCTGTCCCGCGATGACGAGCGGATCGGCGAAGGCGTGGATATAGGTCGGTCCGGTGGCGGCGAGCGCCAGGGCGTCCGTGTTGGCCTCGAACCAGGACGCGCCGCCGACGACCAGCTTCGCGCCGTAGCTCTCGATCTTCTTCGCCTTGGCGGGCGACACGCCGGTGGGCACGAAGATGGTGGTCGGCACCCTGGCCAGCATGCCGGCATAGGCCACCGCGATCCCGTGATTGCCGCCCGACGCCGTGACGAGGCCGCGGCCGACGGCCTCGGGGCTCAAAGCGCGCAGCTTCGACATCGCCCCGCGCGCCTTGAAGGATCCGGTGACCTGCAGGCATTCGAGCTTGAGCCAGAGTTCCGCCTGCGGCGCGACCGGCGCGCGCGCCAGCGTCGCCTGGAACACGGGGGTGACGCGGACGCCGCCCGAGATGCGTTGGCGCGCTGCGCGGACGTCGTCGATCGTGATCATAGGGTCCCCGGGGGTGTTACGAGATGGCAGGCGACGCTGCGCCCGTCGCCTGCCGGCGCCAGCGCCGGCTCCAGACGCGCGCAGGTCTCCGTGGCGTGCGGACAGCGTGTCCGGAAACGGCACCCCGACGGCGGATCGATCGCGCTGGGTACGTCGCCGGTGAGCACGATGCGCTGCCTGGCGCGCGACGAGCCCGGCTCCGGCACCGCCGAGAGCAGCGCCTTGGTGTAGGGGTGCAGCGGCGCGGCGAAGAGCGCGTCGCGCGGCGCCTCCTCGACGATCTTGCCCAGATACATCACCGCGATGCGATCGGCCATGTACCGCACGACGGCGAGGTTGTGCGAGATGAAGACGTAGCCGAGGCCGCGCTCGCGCTGCAGGTCAAGCATCAGGTTCAGGACCTGGGCCTGGATCGAGACGTCGAGCGCCGAGACGGGCTCGTCGCAGATGATCAGCTTGGGGTCGAGCGCCAGCGCCCGGGCGATCCCGATGCGCTGGCGCTGGCCGCCGGAGAACTCGTGCGGATGGCGCGCGGCATGGGCCGGGGCGAGGCCGACCCGCTCCAGCAGCTGACCCACGCGCCGGGTGCGTTCGGCGGCGGTGCCGACGCCGTGGACGACCAGCGGCTCGGCGACGATCCGTCCCACCGTCATGCGCGGGTCGAGCGAGCCGAACGGATCCTGGAAGATGATCTGCATGTCGCGGCGCAGCTCGCGCAGCCGCGCCGGCGGTTCGCGGCGCAGGTCGCGGCCCTGGAACAGGATCGTGCCGGCATCGGGTTCGATCAGCCGCAGGACCAGCCGGCCGGTCGTCGACTTGCCGCAGCCGGATTCGCCGACCAGGGCGAGCGTCTCCCCGGGCGCCACCGAGAGATCGACGCCGTCGACCGCGCGCACGACCTGCGGGGCGCGCTCGAACAGCCCGGCCTTGCCGGCGGGAAAATGCTTCACGATGCCGGTCGCCTGCAGCAGCGCGGTCATGCCGGCATCCTGATGCAGGCGGCGGCGCGGTCCTTGCCGCGCGGCGCGAGCGGCGGCGGCGCGGCGCGGCAGGGATCGGCGGCGTAGCGGCAGCGCGGCGCGAAGCGGCATCCCGCGGGCATCGCGTCGGGCGGCGGCACCTGGCCTGGAATGGCGTCGAGGCGGGAAATCGGGCCCTCCAGCCGCGGGATCGAGGCCAGCAGCCCTTCGGTGTAGGGATGGCAGGGCTGGGCGAAGATCGCGTCGGACGGCGCGGTCTCGACGACCTTGCCGCCATACATCACCAGCACGCGATGCGCGACGTCGGACACCACGCCGAGGTCGTGGGTGATCAGGATCACCGCCATCCCGAACTCGCGCTGCAGGCCGCGCAGCAGGTCGAGGATCTGGGCCTGGATCGTGGCGTCGAGCGCCGTGGTCGGCTCGTCGGCCAGCAGCAGCTTTGGCCTGCAGGCCAGAGCCATGGCGATCATCACGCGCTGGCGCATGCCGCCGGAGAGCTGGTGCGGATAGTCGTCGAGCCGCCGCTCGGCGGACGGGATCTCCACGAGCTTGAGCAGCTTCAGCGCCTCGGCCCGCGCCGCGGTCCGGTCAAGCGCGCGATGATGGAGCAGCGCCTCCATGACCTGGTCGCCGCAGGTGAAGACCGGGTTGAGCGAGGTCATCGGCTCCTGGAAGATCATCGCGATGTCGCGCCCGCGGATCTCGCGCATCTGCGGCTCAGGCAGCGCCATCAGGTCGGTGCCGGCGAAGGCGATGCTGCCCGAGACGCGGCCCGGCGACGGGACCAGACGCAGGATCGACAGCGCGGTGATGCTCTTGCCCGAGCCGGACTCGCCGACCACGCCTAGGATCTCGCCGGGCGCTAGGTCGAAGCCGACATCCTCGACGACCTTTGCGCGGCCGAACGCCACCGTGAGGTTGCGGACCGAGAGCAGGGGGTGCGTCACCGCAGGTCGACTTTCATGCGCGGGTCGAGGGCGTCGCGCAGCCCGTCTCCGATCAGGTTGAGCCCCAGCACCGTGATCGCGATCGCGAGCCCGGGATAGAGGCAGATCCAAGGTGCCTCCTGGATGTAGTCGCGGCCGTCGGCAATGATGTTTCCGAAGGTGGCCAGCGGCGGCGGCGGACCGACGCCGATGAAGCTCAGCACCGCTTCGGCCAGGATCGCGATCGCGAAGATGTAGGACAGCTGCACGATCAGCGGCGTCAGTCCGTTCGGCAGCACATGGGTCAGCAGGATGCGCACATGCCCGGCTCCGACCGCGCGCGCGGCCTCGACATAGGGCATCTCGCGGACGACGAGCACTGCCGCCCGCGCCACGCGCGCGGTGCGTGGCGTGTAGGTGATCGCGAGCGCGAGCACGGCGTTGAACTCCGAGGGACCGAGCACGGCGGCGATTGCGATCGCCAGCAGGATGCCCGGAAAGGCCATCATCGCGTCCATGACCCGCATGACCGCGTTGTCCAGCCGGCGGAAATACCCGGCGAGTCCGCCGATCACCGCACCGAAGACGGCGGTGACGACGACCACCATCAGGCCGATGCGCAGCGACACCTGGCTGCCATGGATGATGCGGCTGAGCACGTCTCGGCCCGCGCGGTCGGTGCCCAGCCAGTGGATCTCGTTGGGCGCGCCGAGGCGGTAGCGGAAATTGTTCCTCAACGGATCGTGCGGCGCTATCAGGTCTGCGAGCAGCGCCACCAGCACCACCGCGCCGAACAGCGTCGCGCCGACCATGAAGGAGCGGTGGTTGAGCAGCCGTCGCCAGAGCGGCGTCGGCGCGGCGAGCGCGGGCGCCTCAGCGGTCATAACGCACCCGCGGGTCGACGACGGCGTAGAGCACGTCGACGGCGAGGTTGACGAGCACGAAGACCGTTGCCGTGAGCAGCAGGCCGCCCTGGATGACGGGGAAGTCGCGGCGCAGGATGCCGCCGATGATCAGGCGGCCGACGCCCGGGATCGAGAAGACCTGCTCGATGACGATGGCGCCGCCCAGCAGGATGCCGACGCTGAGTCCGATCACCGTGATGACGGGGATCATGACGTTGGCGAGCGCATGCTTGAAGATCACGATCCGGTTCGGCAGGCCCTTGGCGCGGGCGGTGCGCATGAAGTCCTGGCGCAGCACGTCGAGCATCGAGGCGCGGGTCATGCGCGCGAGCAGCCCGATCTGGGTCAGCGCCAGCGCCAGCGCCGGCATCGCCATCGAGCGTAGCCACGCGACCGGGTCCTCGGTCAGCGGCACGTAGCCGCCGGTCGGCAGCCAGCCGAGCTGCACGGCGAAGAGATAGATCATGACGAGTCCGAGCCAGAAATCCGGCAGCGAAAGACCCGCGAGGGCGACCGTCATCGTCGCCTGGTCGACCCAGGTGTTGACGCGCATGGCGGCAAGGATGCCGGTGGCGACGCCGATGACGACCGCGAGCGCCAGGGCGAGCGCGGTCAGCGACAGCGTGACCGGCAGGCGTTCGGCGATCGCCGACGTCACGCTGCGGCGCAGAAGCACGGACTGGCCCAGATCGCCCTGCAGCAACCCGGCGTACCAGCCGATCAGCCTTTCGTGGAAGGGACGATCGAGGCCGTAGACGGCGCGGATGCGCGCGATGTCGGATGCGCTGGCGCCCGGCCCGGCGAGTTCCGACGACACGTCGCCCGGCACGAAATAGATCAGCACGAAAGTCAGCAGCGAGACGATCAGCAGCACCGGCAGCGCCGCGATCAGCCGGTTGGCGAGGAAACGGATCATCTCTCGGCGCTCGGGAGATCTTGCGTCGCGCGGGGACGCCCGGACGGCGTGCGCCGTCCGGGCCTTTTCCCACGCGCTGGCTGCGCGATCAGGCCAGCCAGACGTCCCACATGCGCGGCGCGCGGTACGGCTTGAAGTTCTCGACGTTCGCGCGCGCCCCCTGGATGATCCCGAAATCGCCGAGTTTGATCGCCGTCACGTTGTCGTACATGCGGCGCTGGATGTCGGCCATCGCCTTCTGGCGGTCGGCAAGCTGGGGCGAGTTTTGTAGGCGCGCGAAGGCCTCCTCGAGAACCGGATCCTCGACATGCGGCTGCAGCTGCGGCTTGACGAAGAAGCCTGCGACGTTGAACGGCCCCTCGTAGGGCTCGATGCCCATGCCCAGTGCCCACAGGTGCCAGCCCTCGGGCTTGAGGCGCATGCTCGACGCCGTCGGCCAGTCGACGATATGGGCGCGCACGTTGATGCCCAGAAGTCGCCGGAGCTGCTCGGTGCCGACTTCGGTGACGCCCTTGTGGTTTGCGATCGTGGAATCGCCGAGGAAGATGATTTCCTCGCCCCGATAGCCGGACTCGGCGAGCAGCTGCTTTGCCTTGGCGACGTTCTTCTGGTTGTAGAGTTCCTTGCCGATGTCGCCCGCAAAATAGGTGCTGCCGGGATGCTGCCAGCCATGCGTCATGCGGTAGAGCCCGTCATTGGCGATGGCGATGATCTCCTCGTAGTCCAGCGCCGCCTGGATCGCCTGGCGGAACTTGACGTTCTGCATCGGACCCTGGGAGTGGTTCATGATGATCACCTGGAAGGCCCAGGGCATCATCTCGTGGATCTTGATGTTGCGGTTGTTCTTGAGGCGTTGCGCGGCCGGCGTGGGGATCAGTTCGTTGACATGGATCTCGCCCGCTTCCAGCGCCGCGACGCGCGCGCCGGCCTCGGGCATGAAACGGATGCGCACCGTGTCGAGATGCGCGGTCTTGCGTCCCGCGAAGCCGTCGCGCTCCTTGTAGGCGCCGTTGGCGACATAGCCGTCGAAGCGGCGGAGCAGCACATGCGAGTCCGGACGGTACTCGACGAACTGGAACGGGCCGGTGCCGATGTACTCGATCTTGTTGGCTTCCTTGCCGCCTTCCTCGGCGGGCATGATCGCGAAGGGTGCGCGCGGGCTGGAAATACCGTCGAGAAGGCTCGGGACCGGCTTCGACAGCTTCATCACGAAGCTGTCCGCGGAGGGCGCCTCGAAGGCGACCACGTCGCGCAGGACGGCGGCGCTGTTGCCGACCCGCTTGTAGCGCTCCATCGACGCGCGCACATCGGCCGAGGTCATGTCCTTGCCGTTGTGGAACTTCGCCTTGCGCAGCTTGAAGCTGTAGGTCATTCCGTCGGGCGAAACATTGACGCCTTCGGCGAGGTCGGGAACCACGTTACCCGCTTCGTCGCGCGAGTAGAGCGTTTCCCAGATATGGGTCGTGATGTTGCGCGCATGCTGCGCCGACGTCGTCTGGGCGTCGAGCGAAGGCGGCGGCGATTGCTGGGCGACGATTGCCTCGCCGCCCTTCTTCTGCGCGATGGCGGGCGCGCCGATAGCGGATGCGGCGACCGTGGCGCCGGCCACGGTGGTATGGAAGCGACGACGTGTGAGCATGGCTGTCTCTCCGTTTCCCGCGGCGGCGGATCCCCGCGTGCCTATGGCGAAAGGATAGAGCGGCGTCTCGGCCCGGCGCAATGGCACCGGGGTCAGGTTCCGTCCCGCGGAACGCTGAAGCGCCATGTGCGGCGAAACACCTCCTGGCCGCCTTCCGAGGCGGCGGCGGCGCACTCGGCATGGAAAAGCCGCGCGTCGGCCCAGAGACGCGTCGAGGTCTCCAGCGCGATCCGCCAGTCGCCGCGCTCGAACTCCATCTTCTGTTCGATCGCCGCGCGCGCGCTCGCCGGGTCGTCGTCGTGGATCGAGAAGCTGCGCCGGATCCGGTGCCCGATCGTCGTGCCGACGGCGTCGATGCGCCACCGCCGCCCCGGACCGAGATAGCCGCCATCGGCATCGAGCACGTAGTCGACGCGGCCCGTGGCAAGGTCGCGGGCCTGCGTGCGCGAGATGCGCGCGGGTTCGATCACCGTCACCTGCGCGGCCGGCCCGGACTCGGGCGCCGGGAAGACCTCCGCGTCCGGCGCGTCGGTCGGACGCGCCGGCAGAAGCAGTCGGCTGGTGCCGGGCGTCACGTCCATGGTCACCGCCGCCGCGCTCGGCCACAGCACCGGCCAATAGGCGTTGGACAGCGCCAGCCTGATCCGGTGCCCCGGCTTGAAGGCGTGCGCGACCTCGGGAAACCGCAGCCTTACCCTCTCGCTGCGGCCCGGGATCATGGCGACGACGCGGTCGTGGCCATGGCGATGGGTGAGGTTCAGGACGCCCAGCGAGACCCGCAGCGACATGCCGTCCGGTGCGACGTCGCAGAGCCGTGCGACAAGCGTCCCGGCGGGCTGGTCGATCGCGAGATCGATCTCGAGCTCGCACGCGCCGAGGATCTCCAGACGCGCATCGAGCGGCGCGCTGTCGAATACGAGCGAGCGGCCGTCGTCTTCGCGCTGGTCGCGCGGAGCTTCACCCGGCATGCCCATGCTCAGCCACTCTGGCGCGGCTGCGCCCAGCGATTGCGGCGAGCGGTGGCGCAGGCGCGGCGCGGCGGCCAGGGGCGGCGCGCTGTGCAGCCGGCCGTCTCCCAGGTGCAGCGCGAGCGGGGCGATGCGCGGCGACGGCCAGGATTCCTCGGCGACGAAGCGGCCGTGCTCTGGCGCATGGTCGGGGCCCGGTTTGCGTTCCTCCGGCATCCACGCGCGCAGCATCGGCACGCCGTCCATCGCGCCAGCCTCGCCTTTCAGGGCGTAGCGCAGGAAGCGGTCGCATTCCTGGAGGAACCCGATCGCGGGTCCCGGCACTCCGTCCTGCGGATAGTGATGACCCCAGGGGCCGACCAGTCCCCAGCGCGGCACGCGAAGCGCGGCGAGCAACCGCGGCACGGCGCGCGAGATGTAGTCGGCCCAGCCGCCGACCGCGAGGACGGGACAGGCGATCGCGCCGGGATCGTCGGCGGCCGACCCATGGCTCCAGAACGTGTCGCGCGTCTGGTGGTGCAGCCATTCCGCGAGCCAGGGCTCGTTCGCCTCCAGCCGCCGTTCCCACATGGCGCGCCAACCCTCGCCCGAGATCTCAGGATCGGGTGGCCGCATGTTGAACAGCGTCATCGCGTCGCTCCACCACAACTGCTCGACCAGCATCGCGCCGCCGGTGAAGTGCAGGGATTCGTCATAGCGGTCCTGGCCGCCGCAGACCGCGACGATCGCCTTGAGCGCTGGCGGACGACGCAAAGCCGCCTGAAGCGCCGCGAAGGCGCCCCAGGACTTGCCGAACAACGCGACCGCGCCGTTGCACCAGGGCTGCGCGGCGATCCAGGCGATGATCTCGCAGGCGTCGTCCTGTTCCTGCTTCTGGAATTCCTGCGCCAGGATCCCGTCGCTGTCGCCCGAACCGTGCATGTCGACACGCAACGCCGCGTAGCCGCGTGCCGCGAACCAGGCATGGATCGGCTCGTCGCGCGGCCGCGTGGCGTCGCGTTTGCGGTAGGGCATGTACTCGACGACCGCCGGCAGGCTGCGCGCGGCCGCGTCGCGCGGCATCCACAGCCGCGCCGCGAGCCGCCGGCCGTCGGCGAGGGCGATCCAGACATTCTCGTGCACCTCGATCGGCGCTTCGGCGATGGCTGCGTTCATGAAGATACTCCCCCCGGCCGGCGTCGACCCCTGGCCCGGACGAACGGGGCATGGCGTGGAAGACGCCCGCGCGTCCTTGACCGTACCCCGCGGCCCGGTCGACATTTCCGCTGCGGATCATGCCGCGACCAGGAAAGGACACAAGCATGCGCAGCCTGCCCGATCCTCGCACGGAGCGGCCGCGCGTGCGCGCCGACGTCGATTTCGACAGAAACGGCAAGCAATACGGCCATATCCGTGTGCCGCGGCCGCATGGGAATTTCGGCACCGGCGTCTGCGGCATCCCGGTCGTGGTCATCAAGAACGGGACGGGCAAGACCCTGCTGCTCACCGCCGGCACGCATGGCGACGAGTACGAGGGGCAGGTGGGACTGCTCAATCTCGCGCGCGAACTCGATCCCGCGCAGGTCCAGGGCCGGCTGATCATCGTCCCGTCGCTTGACCTGCCGGCGGTCGAGGCGGCGCAGCGCCTGTGCCCCTATGACGGGCGCGACCTCAACCGCGTCTTCCCCGGGGACCGCAACGGCAGCTTCACCGAGATGCTGGCGGACTACGTCACGCGCGTGCTGCTGCCGATGACGGACTGCAACATGGACATCCATACCGGCGGCAATTTCTATACGACTGCGCCGAACACCTGCTCGCATTTCGTCGACGACGCAAAGCAGATGCGTACGAACATCGAGACCGGGCTGGCCTGGGGCGCGCCCTATCACGTGGTGCTGCGCGAGGCGGACCACACCAACAGCTTCATGACCATCGCCGATCATCTGGGCGTGCCCGCGCTCAGCACCGAACTCGGCGGCTCGGGCCGCATCGGCACCGACACGCTGGAGATCGTCGAGCGCGGCCTGCGCAACATGCTGAAGCTGCACGGCGTGATCGACGGAGCGATCGAGAAGCCGCCGGTTCCGACCAGGCTGATGGGCATCGGCGACGCGCAGGCCGCGCTTCTGCACGCACCGCATGGCGGCCTGTTCCACGCCTTCAGATCGGGAGGCGACTGGGTGCGCGAGGGCGAGGAGGCGGGCCGGATCTACGACTTCCGCGATCCGTCGCGGCCGCCGACGCGCGTGTTCTTCAAGCAATCCGGCTGCCTGTGGGCGATGCATACCGGCGCGCGCGTCGAACAATTCGATGTGCTGGGCTTCGTCATGAACGAGCTCGATCCCGCCGAGCTCGGGATCTGACCTGACCGGGCTTCAGCCCCGGTATTCGGGCTCCTCGCGGTCGAGGACGCGGCGCCACGCGTCGAGCAGGAAACGGCCCTCGAGCTTGTCGCTCCACACGCCACGGTAGTTCCAGCGCAGATTGTCCGGCTGCTTGCGCAGCTGATGTCCCGTCCACATGGCCATCAGCTGGTACTGGCATGTCTGTTCGACCACCAGCAGTTCATGCAGCGCGTCGTGCACGGTCGGGCCGACCGAAAGGATGCCATGGTTGGCCATCACCATCACGGTCTTGTCGCCCAGCGCCTCGGCGAGCCGGAAACCCTCGTCGAGACCGCCCGCCGGGCCGGTCATCGCGTCGTCATACGCCACGCGGTCGTTGACGATGAGATTGTTGTGGTGCGCCAGTGCCAGACGGCCATTGTCGATCAGCGACAGCGCGGTCGTATGCGGCGGATGCAGATGCAGCACGCAGCGTGCGTCCGGCCTGGCCTTGTGGATCGGGGCGTGGATGTGGAATGCGACCGGGCGCACGACCCCTTCGCCGCGCACGACCTTGCCGTCGTAGTCGACGACGATCAGGTTCGAGGCGGTGAGTTCCTGGAACAGCAGGCCGCGGGGATTGAGAAGGTAGAGCTCGTCGCCGGGCAGCATCAGGCTGAAATGGTTGCCGATGCCGTTGTTCAGTCCCAGCCTGGCGCTGATGCGGAACGCGGCCGCGAGATCGCGGCGCAGTTCGGCTTCGGTTTCGTCGCCAAGCTCGGAGGCGGTGACTTTCCCCATGGTCGCTTTCCCCTTGCGTTCGTCGTGCCGCCGAACCTAATGCGGATCGGCCGCGCTGGAAATCCTCGGCTCCGCCGCGTGCCGCCCTACCTGCGCAGCCCGGCCGCGCGCCCGCGGAGCACCTCGCCTGCCCGGGCGCCGGTCGATGCGCCGTCGCGCAGCGTCGCCACGCCGTTGACGAGCACGTGGCGCATGCCGGTGGCAAGCAGGTTGGGGCTGTCGACCGTGCCGCGTTCGCCGAAGCCATCCGGATCGAAGATGGCGATGTCCGCCTTCATCCGCGGCGCGATGCGCCCGCGCTCGGACAGGGCGAAGACATCCGCCGGCAGACCTGACAGCCGCCGTATCGCCTCGGCGCGCGTGAAGCTGCGC